>DATHTI010000506.1:0-16080 GCA_035463335.1 Pyrinomonadaceae bacterium
TTCCTGATTGCACTCAACATAACCGGATCATCGATGGTCTCAGCACAGACACGTCGCGGAGCACCGAGAGTGACCATACCAAACGAAATACCCACCTCGACGCCTAGACCTGAAAAGCCAGGTAAGAATTCTAAGAACAAAGTCATCGAGATGGGTCCGGAAATTACGATTGATCTTGTTGGTCTAAAGATCAGGGATGTGCCCTACGTGATCCAGGGCGAGACACGGCTGGTGCCTGTGGTGGTCGCGGTCCAGGAAAACGGTACCGCATTTCTAGCGGGCATTTCTCCTGGCGACGTTATCGGATGGGCAGAATATAAGGACTGGCCAGGTTCATATGAATTAGCGCGTTTTGTTTTCGACGATCATCGAAATGATAAATACAGGAGTCTTACTCTTCGAGTTTACTTTCCGGTGGACGGTTCCCTTAGGCTCGGGCAAGAAACGTACAATCTTGACTACATTTCCTCAGACAAGGCCATATGGATCAATACGGTGCCTAAGCACACAAGCGCCGCACGATCGGCCCTACCAGAACTTGTCGAAGCCAGACTCACTCTGAAGAGCGATTTCGATAATTTGCATAACGACACGATGAGAGCTCTCGAGTCGTCTCCTTGCAGCATGGTCGGTCCGACGATCTCGTCAAGAGTGACAAGACTCGTCACACTAGCGAGACTGCTAAAACAAAATTACAGCTACCTCGAAAAGTTAACGGAACTGAGCGAGACGGCCTGTACGAACTCCAGGGAGGGCGAGATCTCGAATAACGAACTCATAGTTCGATTGTTTACGGGAAACAGGCGTCTCGATCCTTGTTCTTACGATGCGACGAAAAATTATCGAGAAACGATCAACGATCTGTCCTACTCGGCAAAGATCAACCTTCTTTCAAAAAAAGAATATGACGAAGCGCTGGGGAGACGAGTCGCGCTCGTTTACTATCTACGAGATGAAGAACCGAAAAAGCGGGAGTGTATGTTGGATTTGTTGAAGAGTCTGATCTACCCCGGTAAGAGCGGACGCCATTGATGGCGACCGTAAATCATTGATGTTATTGGTCGGGGCGAGAGGATTCGAACCTCCGACGGTACGCGTCGACTTGGACCAACAGTAGAGCGCACTAATCGTGGTCACCAACGCGAACACCTGTGCCCCAGTAAGTGCTCGGCTCTTGATTCTTTGCCCAACCAAACTTGAGCGATTGCCTGCCAACTCCAACGCCCTCGATGGCGTTGGCGTCGAGACGTTTACTCGACGTTAATTCAGTACGCTCTGCGTCGTCTATGGGAATAATTGTGCGATAAATTGGATCTTCACCATCTTTCCAATCTACCGTTTCGGTCGTTACTTGCAGATAGTGCTGAGAGCAAGACAGGCACAAGCGAATACTTACAATGTAATGTGATTCGTCGATTAGGTACGCTTGAATAGGTATGCTTGTGACAGCTCTCCACGCTTCCGAAGCCTCGGAAGACCAGCACTCTTCACAACCGTACTCACTCATCGGTCCCAACCTTGCGCACGTCTAACGTGCTGTTGAGAGGCGCCGGAGCGTTTTTTTCCGACGCTCGCGTGTCCTCGCCGAAGCATAGGATCAAACCATTGCAGTCCATCACTACGAGTTCGCGTTGCCCATAGATTCGATCTTCGGGACCATCAAGTATTTCGGCGCCCCGGTCACGCAACTCCTCCGCCAGCGCGTCGATCCCTATCACCCGAAGGTAGACGTCTGGTGCACCGTCGGCCGGTCGAGGCCGAACTTCGGGCTGATCGGCGCGGCTGAAGAACACCTCAACGCTATCGCGCTGGACGATTGCAAACACCGGCGGAGTTTCGGGACTAAAGGTAACTTGTTCTCCATCCCAATAACCAGCTATTTGAAAATCCAGTACATCCCGATAATATCGCCGGTCCGAACCAGGTCAGGAACAGTGAATTGCGGCACAGCACGTTCGAAACTGATAACTTCGTTTGTCCTTGAATTCTTAACAAGTCCAACTTAAGAAAGCCACTAACCCGAAGCGACATCAATGACTCCGGCGAAAGTCAATGCGAACGGCGAGCTTGCTTCACTCCCCTTCATCCTTGCTTTTTCAACCCTGCAAAGTTCCCACGAACCTTAAGCGGTTGGTAGGGCCACGCAGCAGTTTTTCCTGAAACAGCATTCCTGCAGATAGCGATTTCCAATTGGAAACTGCCTTCGAGTTCATCCGAGCCCGTTCGCGCTGTGGTGTGAAGATAGCCAACAGTCGGATTTGCGGGTCGACAGTTGAATTTTAACGGCCTGCCACCGAGTTTTACCGGAAATCCGACGTGTGTTCCTTGAGCGAGCCGTCCTTCGCGGTCGATCTTGATCAAAAGGTCCCAGCCGTCATCGGCGCGAAGCTCGATATGATCCGGTGCTATCTTGCCGACCTGGGCGCCCGGACTTGCCTGATTGAACCGCGGTCCACGATCGTAACCCAGGATGACGCCAGGGATCTCCCACGGTGCGCGGCCTGAATTGAAGGCAGGCATCTCGACCTGAACCTCGAAGGCCGGGCCTCCAATTAATCGCGAAGCTTCCGACACGCTCGGGCCAACCGGGTTGTCCCTTCGCAGTCTCAGCGCGACGATACAGCCAAGCAGCAACGCCAGCGCGATGATGATCACCAGTATCTTCTTGCCACGCATTACCGCACTCCCAGTACAGTTGTAGATCCAACAAATAGCATCGAACGGCGGAATTGACCAAAAATGAAATACGGCCACCGATGACGGTAGCCGTAACTAGTGATTCATTGCATTTCGAAAGTTGCAGACACCACGAGTTTATTGGGGGTTTGCGGTTCTTTCCCATTCGCTATCAGCGCATCGCAGCGACGTGCTGTAAGTTCTGTCCACAAATTGGCCGCACGTTTTTGGTCCAACCGTTTTGTCTAGCACCGCGGTAGAGATACGGACTGAGCCCCGCCAACGCCGCACCCGCAGCGATGCTAGATCAAAGGATTTGTCTTCATGAATCCACGTTATTTGTTCCCATATCAACTCCAGCAAACATAAATCTTGACTGCTCCTGAGCTGTTTCATCGCGTGTGCATTGGGCTAGCGGTGCTATCTACTGCTGCGGCATCTGCTTGCTTTCGACGCCGTAAAACCAAGAGCGCTCCTGTATGAATGACACTCGCGGTTTGCCGTCACGATGGTGGTGACCGGCCATGTAATAACCGAACCGGTACAGGATATCGTGATGGCGCTCGGCGAAAATCTTCGGACCACGTCGATCGTACGTCTTGAGCAGGCCCGCGACGAAAGGAGTGAGCGCGTAAATGCCCACTAGGGCAAGAGCGGCTAACAAAGTTTTTTGCTTCGAGTGCTCATGGCGCATGCAGCTTCGTAACTACTCGCCTGACTTAACTCATACGGCTCACGACGAGTGCGCTCCCTGTTCGGCATGGCGGAATAACTTACATAGCAGATTCTGAGTTAACAACGCTAGGGGATAAAGGATTAAAAGGTAAGTTGTCATCGAAGAAAAGACGACCCACGCAGGGACGAGATAAAAGGCTTCACCGTCAACGTTTCCAGTTCCTGCTATCTTCGCCGTCACCCACCATGAGAGCGGCAACAACAGACCGAATAGTGTTGTGGCAGACAAAATTGTAAGGAAAGGCAAGATATACCTGCACCGATCCTGCCAAGTCATTAGTGGCTTCCGAAAGATGATGCCCACTACCAGAGACGTGATTACGGCGGATATCAAATGTTGCAGCCACATCTCACCAAGGATTGGAACACCGGAACCGAGAACGGAGGCCACGCCAAACCAGCAGATGCCGCTAACAACTAGTGCGAAGATATAGTTCATTCCCGATGGCCTCAGAGGGTTACATGAGAGAGTTGCGTGTCGGTTGGGGCATGTGAGTGGACTACAACTTTCAATCAAGAGTTCGTCCACAAATGAGATACGGCCGCCAGTGCTGGCAGCCGTAAATTATTGATTCTATTGGTCGGGGCGAGAGGATTCGAACCTCCGACCTCTCGGTCCCAAACCGAGCGCACTACCAGGCTGTGCTACGCCCCGAAGGTTGACGCATTCTAAGAGCCGCGTTGGGGATGGTCAAGCGAGGATAGGAATTCACGTGTGCGCATCAGCGCGCGGGCGCGGTGGCTGATCTGGTTTTTGATCGCGTCGGGGAGTTCGGCGAAGGTTTGATCGAAGCCGTCGGGAATGAAGAGTGGGTCGTAGCCGAAGCCGCCGGTGCCGCGGGGCGCGAACGTGATGGTGCCGTTGCAAATGCCTTCGGAGAGGTTGAGTACTTCGCCTTCCGGCGTTGCGATTGCCACGACGGCGACGAAGCGTGCGCGGTGGTCGATATCTCCCAGCCTGGCGAGCTCGGAGAGAAGCAGGGTGCGACGATCGGCGTCGGAGGCATCCGCGCCGGCGTAGCGCGCGGAGAAGACTCCCGGTGCGCCACCAAGCGCCGCGACTTCCAAACCTGAATCGTCAGCGAGAGCAAACAGCCCCGTCGCCGCAGAATAGAACTGGGCCTTCGCGATCGCGTTCTCCGCAAACGTCGTGAAGTTTTCCTCGGCTTCGCCAACGTTCGGAAACTCCTGAAGGGAAGAGAAGGACCAACCCGAGTCCGCCAGAATGCTAATGATCTCAATCACCTTGCCGGGATTGCGAGTTCCAAGTAGCAGAGATCGCATAGTTAACGATTGCCGTCAGGCTGGAGAAGCGAAACGAACGTGCTGAACTGTCCAAACGCAGACCGCGTCGTGCGCTCGATGCCGAATGCATTTAAGCGTGTCTCCGTCGAAGCAAAACCTTCTCGCCGGAGCGTGTCCTGGAGCTTCGCGACTTCATCGCTCGAGAGTTGTCGTCCCTGTAGCGTCAGCAGTGTCGAGATGAAGTTGTTGACGCGAGCTTCATCGTTCGCGTAAGTGACGATTGGCGCGGAGCTCTGCTGCGCTGACTGCTGCAACTCTTTCTTATCACCGGCCGCATTCTGTCGCAGCGCCTCAAGACCCGCTCGCATGTTCTCAGTCTTACCTAACAAAACATAACCATCTGCAAACACGGCCGTGAACTCTTTATTCGAATCAGGATTCGACGCCAGCCCCTCGATGATCTCGCCTTTATCACTGTGGAAAACTTCCGCCAGCGATCGCCTGAGTCGTTCTTCATCACTCACACGCGCGACGAGAATCGATCCTTCCGCGCCCGACGAAGGCTTTAGCGTTACGAGGGGTGGACTGAGTGCCGGCAACACTTCCTTCGGATTCTCGATCCCATAAACCCCAAGACTCGATTGCAGCAACGAGCCAAACAGCACCGCGGGTACAGCATCGAGCTTGTACGAGACCGCCTTATCGAGCGAATTCCAGGCTGTTGCCGGCGCTTTGTTGCGATAGATAGTTAACGACTCAAAACCTTCAGGCACGAGCTTCCAAAAATTCTCGTCTCGCTCCGCTGTCTCAAAAGCGGGTTGCAAACGCGAAACGACTCCGGGCTCGAGCGAGAACAGAAAGCGGTCTTCGATTCCGTGCGGCGACGCGTTCGCGGTCCATGCGACACCACGCAACACTTTTCCAGCACTCACCGCCAACAACTGCTCCAACTGCTGGTTACCCGGCGCCTGGCGCAGCAGTAAAGGCGCGGCCCACGAGAACAGCTTCGCCGAGTTGGCCGGCGAGATGTATCCAAATCCTAGCGTGTTGTTCGACGTGACATTCGATCGAACCTTCACCAGCTCAGTGTCACTGTGAATGCTTGGACGCACACCACGACGTACTTCCAAACAACTGCGCACCGCATTGTCAGAATTGCCAACCACGACGAGCGTGCCGTCAACCGCCCCGACGATCTTGCGCTCGCCTCCAGCAATCGAACACTCAATGTATTCCGCGTCAGCAGTGCGCTCGCTGCACATCGAAGCGCCGTAGACGAAGTTCGCGAGGTGCTTAACGGCTTCAACGGCGGCCGGCTTCGTACGCCAGCGCGACGTGTGAGTCTCAGCGATGATGGCGACTTCCGGACGCACTTTCAAAGTATCGTTTTCCTCTGAAGTGCTCAGGTCAACCACGACGAGCGCAACTTGCGCACGCGCAAAGAGCACTGCCGGAAGTGGTCCAATACCCGCGCGTGCGGCAGCGGTCATGAACCGGTTCTGAGTCGCGGGCTTACTTTGCGTGATTGGTGCGGCTGCCTGCCAGACCTCGCTGTTCTGAATTGCGTGCGCCACCGCCGCGAGGTTGTTGAATTCAACGTAGACGATGGAATTGGCCGGTGCGTAATCGGCCATGTCGACAGTGCGGGGATAACTCCACCAGAGCCAAACACCGAAGAGCAGGATTGCAAGAAGAACTAAAGCAAGAAGGGGGCGCAGAAACTTCATTGCTTCGAATCGTGCCACAAAAAGGCACAAAATGTACAAGCCACAAAAGGCAAAATAAAACCCAAAGAAGGCAGAAGGGAAATACAAGAGGGCACAAAATGCACAAAAGGGTTTCTGTGCTTTTTGTGCCTTTTTGTGGCTTGTGTTAAGTTTGCGCACGCCTATGACCTATCGCGCACTGGCTGCACAGGCCCTGGCAGAACACGACTACGGTGCTTTTCTGACCGAGTTACAAAAGTCTCTGACAGACGGAAGAAAAGATCCGAACGAAGTCGTTCGCGATACTCTGTTTGAAATTTATTACGGCCCGTCACAACCGGACCGCGAAGACCTCAGCCTCCCTGCACGCGCTGCCTATCACACCTTTGATCCACGGAATGTGGCGACAGAACCGGAATACTACACGGACATCGATCAAGAACTTTACGCCGAACGCAAACCGATGATCTGGCTGTGGCAGATGTTCGACCGCTCGCCACTCGGCCAGAATTCATTGCTCGGACATCGTTTCCGCCGCATGCTCGCGCCGATGATCTTTCGCAGCGTCGGCGACAACTTCAAGTGCTGGCACTTCGTCGAGTGGTCATTCGGCTACAATCTCTCCTTCGGAAACAACGTCGTCGTCCACCGGCACGTGCTGCTTGACGATCGCGGCGGTATCGACATCGGCGACAACGTCTCGATCTCAGACTACGCAAACATCTACTCCCACAACCACGATATCTACGACATTCACAACGTTGAGACACCTCGAACACGGATCGGCAACGGCGTCCGTATCACGTACCACGCCACCGTTCTCGCCGGCACAGAGGTTGGCGACAATGCGTTAATTGGCACCGGCGCGGTGGTCACGCGCAACGTCGAGCCGTATCACATCGTGGTCGGGATTCCCGCTAAAACAGCGAAGATTAAGGATCGTAAATAACTGGAACGATCACCGATTTCTTCCAGAAATTCGGCTTCAAGATCGCCTGAAAGCTTATCTAAGCGAAGCAATAATTACAGTTAAACAATGGAAAATAGTATTTGACACTATTTGGCCCATTAAGGTACTCTCACACATGTTGACGGCAATACGGCCGTCTGCCGGGTGCCCACCTGGTTTTCAACAGCGGTCAGTCCCGCGAAATCTTTTGGAGCACGAGAAAGGCACACTTCGCGTGAGCGGAGGTCGCAAAGCCTACGGAAGTTGGTATTCCAACTTGGCTGGGTTTCCGAATGAGCTTCATTCCTGCCGCAGAAATCTCCAGTAGCTCTCTGTTGACACCCGCCGGGTCCCTACCTTTTCGCCCAGTGTCATGTCCAACCATCCTACAAATAAACGGACGGCTACCTTGAAAACTAACGCTGATTCTTTGACCTCCAAAATGCTAAAGCGGCAACTGTCACGAGCGCGAAAAGCGCGTGCTCGCCTGCGCCAGCAAAACAGATTGCGGATCGCTGTTGTGAGGATTAACTAACATGTTCAAAAAAGCTTCTGGAAAAAAGAACCTCGTTGGTCTCGACATCGGCTCGAGTGCGGTGAAGGCGGTTGAGCTCGCGAGAAAAGGACCTGGCTTACAACTTCTCAACCTCGGCTTTGAAAACCTTCAGACCGACACGATCGTTGATGGCCAGATCATGGAGCTCAACAACGTCTCCAACGTGATCGCACACATCTTCAACGAACACCAGATTCGCACGCCTCGCGTTGCTGCCGGCGTCAGTGGCCACTCAGTGATCGTCAAGAACATCGTCCTCCCGCATATGAGCGACGAGGAGCTCCAGGAGTCGTTTAGCTGGCACGCTGAAGAGCACATCCCATTCGACATCGGCGACGTAAACCTCGACTACGAGCTGACCAGCAAGTCGTCAGAGTCGCTGCACGTCCTGATGGCCGCGTGTAAGAGCGACAAGATCAATAACGTGAAGCAGGCAATCCAGCTTGCCGGCAAGCAGCCCGTCATCATCGACGTCGACGCGTTCGCGCTTCAGAACTGTTACGAGGTCAACTACCAGCCCCGACACGGCGAGATCGTTGCGCTACTCAACATCGGCGCAGCGACCATGAATATCAACATCCTCAATGGCGCGCGCTCGATCTTCGCGCGAGACGCGTCAGCCGGTGGAAGCCACTACACCAGTCTCCTGCAGAAAGAGCTCGGCATCAGTTTTGAACAGGCAGAAGCTGTTAAGCGCGGGATGGCGTTGCCGGAAGGCGTCGAGCCGAAACCGATTCAGCCGATCATCGAGACTGTTTCCGAGACCCTCGCGCTCGAAGTGAAGAAGACTTTCGACTTCTATCGCGCGACCGCGCAGGAAAGCGAATCCACGATTCAAAAGATACTGCTCGCGGGCGGCGGATCGAAGCTGCCTGGCCTGCCAGACTACCTCGCGCAACGGTTTGATATTCCGGTGGAGGTATTCGATCCGTTCCGGCAGATTGAAGTTGATGCGACGAAGTTTGATCCGGACTACATGCGCGAAATAGTGCCCGAGATGGCCGTTGCTGTTGGCCTCGCGCTGAGAGGAGTAGAGGCATGATCAAAGTAAACCTGCTCGAGTCGGTTACGGATCGACCTCAGGGTGTCGCTGCGGTTGAAGATAAGGTCGCGAGCCGTGGCGTGCAGACATTGCTGCTCGCGCTCACCGTGTTTGGCCTGATGGTGGTGGCAATGGGTTACGACTACGTGAGCTCAAACATGGCGCGCACTGCTGCCGTGAAAGAGCTCGATAACCAGAAACGCATCAACCAGCAAATGCTCGCGATTCAAAAGGAACAGATGGAGCTCGAGAAGAAGTCGAAAGAAGTTCAGGCTCGCATCGACGCGATCAAGAAGTTGCGTGAATCACAACAGGGTCCGAGCGCGGTGTTGCAGGAGATCAAATCACGCTTTGACGCCATTCCCGGTCTTTACCTGACGGCAATCGAGAACAAAGACGGCGAGATCACTATCAAGGGTGAGTCGCCGAACGAGTATGCAGTAACGAAGTTTGGTCAGAGCCTGGAGTTCTCGGGCGGCTTATTCAGCAACCTGAATATCGAGACGCAACGCCAGGTGGTGAAAACAAACTCCGATAAAACGTCGAACACTCCGCCTCCGAATACGGTGTCAACTGATCTCAACGGAGTGACGCCTGAAGTCGTCGTCTTCACAGTCAAAGCAAAATTCGAGACTGGAAAGAAGGATTCACAACCCGCGTCTCCGCCGGCGCAGCAAGTGGCGATGAAGAAATGAGGTTATCGAGATGAAAATCGGCAAACTCCCAAGTCTTCCATGGTACCTGCGCTTGTTCGCGTTTCTCGTGATCGGCGGTGTCATGTATACCGGCTTCTGGTACTTCGTGACCAGCGGCACTCGCAAAGAAACAAAGGCGATGGAAGACGAGATCGCGCAACTGCGGGCGCGTAATTCGCAGGCGTCGATCGTTCAGCAGAACCTCAACAACTTCAAAGCCGCATACAAAGCACGCGAGGAAGAGTATGCGGAGCTGAAAGCGCTTCTGCCTGAGCAGAAAGAAGTGACGATGGTCCTGCAAGGCATTCAGGATCGCGTCAAAAGTAATGGTCTCACCCTGATGCGTTTCTTTCCGAAGGAAGATCTGCAACAGGACAACTACAGCGGCAAGAAGATCGAAGTGAACGTTATCAGTGGCTTTGCGGGGCTCCGGGCGTTCTTCGAACAGCTCGCCCATTACCAGCGGATTGTCTCGATCACCAACTTTGAATTGAAGCAAATGGATAAACAGTCGCTGACTAAGACGGTCGAGGCACGCTTCGATCTAACGGCTTACTACGTTTCCTCCGAGCGCTTGCAGAGCCAAACACCGGCTCCGAACAACAAGCCTGCCGCTGGAGGCGCGGTTCCTGCTCCGGCTGCCCCAGTCCCGCAACCCGCGAAGTAACGCGGCAAGCGAACGGCTCACTCAAGAAAGCGAAGATGATGATGCGAGTTAAAGAGACAGCGAGAATCGGATTAACGAGTTTGCTGCTTGCCACCGCGTTGCTTGTCGCGAGTGGTTTTGCGATCGGCGTCGTGGGCCAGGAAACGCAGCCGCAAAAGTCGAAGGCGACGAAGCGAGTTTCCACGGGCGGTCGCGATCCGTTCCGAAAGTATGACCCGGCGCCGCCGGTTAAGCGAATCGCGGGACAGGCGTCGATTCCCAGCATCCAGGATCGAATCACTCTGTACAAAGCACAGAAACAGGCGGCGATCAACGCGCGCCTGCCGGCGCCGAAGCCGACAACCGCTCTGTTGCTCAGCGAGATTCAGGTGATCGGCATCTCTCGTTCGCCGAGAGGTTATGCCGCCATCGTCGAGGCAACACCAATCAAGCTTTCCTATGTCGTCTATCCTGGCGAGCCTTTCTTCGATGGCCAGCTGGTGGCGATAGAAGACAACCGTCTCGTGTTTCGTCATGAGACGGTATTTACCGACGGCCGTCGCGAACGAAGAGTCGAGTACATACCCCTGCGACAACCAACCCAGGTGAACTCGATGACTACCGCGCCCGCCAATCCGTCCGTTGCGGCGGCTCAACCCTAACAATTTCTGGTTTGGTTTCCGAACCAGACCATTGACAGCCCGGTGTTTTCGAAACGAGAACACGGCGCCCTTTGACAAACACCAGAACGTGACCGTGTTAGTGCGGCGCGCGCTTTTGTTGCCCCGGCAATCGAGCGTAGTGCGTGGCGGCACGTTTGGAAATCCCCCTAAGGAGGGAACGATGTTTTCTCAGTCTCGAGTCGAATCAGCCATCAAAAGGACCACGCTCGTCCTGTTGCTTGTGTGCCTTGCGGCAGCAGGCGTGTTGGCTCAGAACCCAGCCCAGCAGACTTCGTCAGCAGTGCCGATGCCCACGCCTCCGGTGGGCATGTCGCGCTCGACCGACAAGCAGTCGGAGCAGGGACGACAGTACGGACAACCGGGATTTATCGGTGAGCCGATCAACCTGAACGTCGTCAACGCTGACATTCGCGACATCCTCAACTACATCACCGAGCAGTACGGCGTAAACTTCGTTATCGACGCTTCAGTCGGCGCTGTGCCCGTGACGGTGAACGTTCAGGACGTGCCGTGGAATATCGCGCTCGAAGCAGTGCTGAAAGCCAACCGGCTCGGCATTGAAGTCAACGGCAACATACTGCGCGTGGCAACGACCGATGTGCTGGCGAAGGAAGCGGAAACTCAGAAAGTGATCAACGACTCGCGTCTGGATGCTTCGCCGCTCGTCACTGAATTTATTCGACTCAATTACGCCCGTGCTTCGGGCACGTTGGCCCAGGCAGCCGGTTCGACCGGCGCGTTCTCCGGTGGTTCGACCAACCTGAGTTTTAGTGGTGGTGCGGGGGGCGATGCGACTGGCGGCGGCGGCGATCAGGGATTGATGCCGATCATCTCGCGCCGGCTCTCGCGACGCGGCGCGATCGAAGTCGATGGTCGCAGCAACACGCTGATCATCACGGACGTAAAAGAAAACATCGACGCGATTCGGCAATTGGTTGCCATCCTGGACCAGCCGGAGCCGCAAGTTGAAATCGAAACACGTATTGTGATCGCGCAGCGTAACTTCAGTCGCGATCTCGGCGCACAGCTTTCACTCGGTGTGGTGAATCTTGGTCGTGGTAGTCTCGCGAATATCTCGACGCTGCCGTTCAGTAATTCCCAAAGCGGCAGTGGTGGCAGTGGTTCTGGATCCGGTTCCGGTTCGGGAACGGGCTCTGGAGGCACTGGTTCCGGTTCAGGAAGTGGCAGCTCAGCCCCGACCTCTGGTCCAAATCCATTCGGTGTCTTCGGCGGCCTGGCAGGAACACCAGTTCCGACGAACAACATCGCTGCGGCCGCAGCCAGCACGGTTATCGGTCTGACGACGGGACTTCTTGGCACTGCTCAGTTGAGCGCGCTGATTACGATGGCCGAATCACGCGGTCAGGCGAAGACCGTCGCGACTCCGCGCGTGACTGCTCTAAACAACCGTCCCGCGCAGATCGAGAGTGGCTCACAGATTCCTGTGCAAACTACGCAGGCGGCAAGTGGCACCGCTGTAGTGACGACGACGTTCGTGTCCGTGCCGTTGCGTCTTTCGATCACGCCGCAAATCACCGATGCCGGTACAGTTGTGCTGCGCGTCACGATTGAAAACAACACGCTCAATACTGGTATCGCCGTCGCCGGCGTTCCCGGTATCGACACCCAGCGCATGCAGTCTGAAGTGCTCGTTCCGGATGGTGGCACGACCGTCATGGGCGGCGTTCTCGCCGACACGGAAGGCGAAGCTCAGCAACGCACGCCGGGTCTCGCTTCGATTCCGGTCGTAGGCAATCTCTTCAAGAGGAAACTGACGACACGACAGAACAGCGAAATCCTCTTCTTCATCACGCCACACATTTACCGACCTGATTACCAGGGCCGGCCGACTGCGGGAACAGTGAGCAACGGTCAACGTACTCATACGATTCCGCAACCAGTTCCGCTTGGCAATCCGCCGAGCAACACGCCGACCCCGACTCAGTTGCAACAGCAGCCTCAGTCGCAACCGACTACCACTCCGTCAACTCAGCCGCAGTTGTTGAGTGCTCCGCTGTCGAACAGTCCGGCGGGTACGAACACTGCGCGGCCGGGAAGTCTGAGCGGTCAACGTCCTTAATTGGAGGGCCACATGTTCAAGGAAATGCTTGACTCCATTATCGAACGCACCGAGGGCAGCCTCGGTGCGCTCATTATGGGAACAGACGGCATCGCTGTTGAGAAAGTCCTCGGCGAAGCAGGCATGGATGCGAACCTCGATGTCGCGGCGGCTGAGTTTACTTCACTCGTGCGTAGCGCGCAGCGAGCTGGAAACGACACGGGGCTTGGCGGATTGCGTGAGCTCGTCGTGTCGCTCGAAAGCGCGGTGATGGTGATGCGATTGTTGAGTCGTGATTACTTCGTCGTGCTCGCACTGAACTCGCACGGGAATATCGGTCGCGCTCGGTTCGAGCTGCGCAAGGCTGAGTTGAAGCTCGCGAAAGAGTTTGCCGTTTAATGCCGCAAAGAGACACTAAACGCACAAAGAAATGGCTGAGACGTTTTGTGCCTTTTGTGTTTCTTTGTGCTTTTTTGTGTTCGACCTTCACTCACGTCAATGCGGCTTCATTGTTTGGGAAAGTTATCGAAGTCCACAGCGGCGACGTCATCACGATTGTCAATCTCAATCGCCCGGTTCGCGTCAGGCTGCTTGGTGTTGATGCACCGGAGATGGACCAGGCGTTTGGTGATGTTGCGAAGAAGCATCTCGCGTATCTTGTTTCCGACAAGTCTGTGCTGGTCGAGTACGCGGGCATTGCTGGTGACCATAGTCTGAATGGACGAGTGTTGCTCGACGGCGCCGACATTGGCGCGCAGATGATTCGCGATGGCGCGGCGTGGGTCGATCCGAGCACCCGGCATCGTTTGAGTGCGACGGACCGCGAAGTGTATCAGCAGTCTGAAGATGCAGCGCGCAGTGAGCGACGTGGATTATGGCAACAGGAGAATCCTCTCGCGCCGTGGGAGTTTGCGAAGGCTGTCGCTCTGCGGACAAATCCCGTCGCGGCTATGAATACAGTTGCACCTGTGAGAACACCTGGACCAGACCGGCCGGTGCCTGAGCTTACAAATTTAAGTCTCATGGCTTCGCGCTCTTCAATACCTCCAGGCAGGACCCTGAATTCTACTGATTTCGCCGATAGTGTTACTTCTGCAGGACGTGGAAACTGGCGACTGCTGCGACCCGCTCGCGAAAACTTTTCTGCTCAGGTACCCGAGGATGGCGACATCGTAACGCTGCCCTGGGGCGCCGACCGCACGGTTCGAGTGCAGGCATACAGAGGTCGCGACGGGTATTCGATTTTTCACGTGGCGTGGATCACGGCACCCACCTACGGCGAATCTGATGACTTCGCGAACAGGCAGAATTTGATGGGTTTTTTGGAGGGCTTCGGCCGGAGATACGCGATGAACTTAAAGCCGGGCATGCATCCCACATTCAAATGCGAGCCGCCGGAGCCGACAGACATCTCGATGGCCGGTTACACTGGCTCCGACTTTGACCTCTCATCCTGCACGATTGCCGGAAAGTTCCGCACTTTTACGAGAACAATCGATGGCGAGCGTCAACTGTATTTCGCGTCAGTTTTCTATCTCGAACCAGACGAAAACGTCACCCGCTTCATCCACTCCTTCACAATCACCGAGGGCAAGCCACAAAAAGGCACAAAACGCACAAAATAGATAAGTTCAGAGTTCAGGCTTTAGCTTGCTCCGTCTAAAACCGCAGCCTAAAGGCTGAACTCTAAACTTGTAGTTCAGCTTTTGTGCGTTTGTGCCTTTTTGTGGCTAAGGAAGTTTTATGTAGGGCATGCCGCGAAGGATAATGCGCTGGCGACGAGCGACACGGCGAGGATTGCTCTGTGGATTGAAAACGGTGCGCGGGTTCGGAATCATCGCCGAAAGAAAAGCTGCTTCACTCACTGTTAAAGCCGACGCCGGTTTGTGAAAGTAATACTGTGACGCGGCTTCAGCACCGTAAATTCCATCGCCCCACTCGATCACGTTCAGGTAGATCTCGAGTATGCGTCGCTTGGTCAACGTGCGTTCGAGCATGATCGTCAACGCTGCTTCCTGGCCCTTCCTCAAAAACGATCGCTGTGATGATAGATAGAGGTTCTTCGCGAGTTGCTGGCTGATAGTTGAGCCACCGCGTTTGAACTCCGGCAGACTCGGAAGCCAATCGTCGTTCTCACCTTCTGCTTTTGCCTGACGCGCTGATTCTCGTTGTGCCTGCTCAAACGCTTTCTGAATCGCTTCGTAGTCGAAGCCGCGATGCGCGAGAAAATTCGTGTCTTCACCCGCGAGCACCGCGCGCTGCAAATTAGGCGAGATCTTTTCGAGCGGCACCCAAACCTGCAGGCGTTTTGGTTGCTGGCCCTTGGCTTGTGCTTCTCTGATTCGTGTGTCGATCAGTGAAGTGGACGAAGGATTGCTATTACGCAGCCACATCACGCGAACAAACATGATGCTTTCGTAACCGATGATACCGACGACCACGCCCAGCACCACCAGAAAGAAAATTCGGAAGAGTCGTCGCATGCTTTGCGGATTATGTTCAGGCGAGCCGGCGAGTTGCAACCTGAGCTTCGAAAACGTTCTTGACGGTGCGAATCGTGTTGCAGTGAATCTCAATCGTGTCGTTGATGTCTTTGCCATAGCCGCCCGACATCACGGTTACGATGGGAACTTCGCGCTCGTAGCACTCACGCAGCAGATAGCGGTCACGCTCGCGCAACCCGTCGATCGAGAGTGCGAGACGGCCCAGCTTGTCTTTGGAAAACGGATCGGCGCCGGCAAGATAGAAGACGATCTCCGGATCGTGTGCAAACACGGCAGGTAAGTGTCGCGCGAGAGTTTCCAGGTAGTCGTCATCTTCAGTGCCGTCAGGTAGCTCGACATCGAGAGTCGATTGGGCTTTGAAAAGCGGGTAGTTGTTTGCGCCGTGCATCGAGAAGGTAAACGTTTCGCTATCACCGGCGAAAATGGTCGCAGTGCCGTTTCCCTGGTGCACGTCACAGTCGACGATCGCTGCGCGACGGATTCTATTGCGCGCACGCAGCGAGCGAATCGCGATCGCCACGTCGTTGAGCACACAGAATCCCTCACCACGATCGGCGAACGAGTGATGCGTGCCGCCCGCGAGA
>DATHTI010000507.1:0-13200 GCA_035463335.1 Pyrinomonadaceae bacterium
CGGACCTTCACCAACGCGCGTCGTGTAAGTGCGCACGATGCCAAGCACACCGTTCAAACGATGTGGCGCGAGACCGGTGCCGATAATTGCGCCACCAGCGACTGTTGTCGATGAAGTCACAAACGGATAAGTGCCGTGGTCAACGTCCAGGAGTGTCGCTTGTGCGCCTTCGAGCAGTATCGAACGGCCTTCTGTTGCGGCGACGTTGAGATAGTGCGTCGTGTCAGCGATAAATGGTCCAAGCCGCTCCGTCAGCACCGACATCTCTTTAAAGATCTCATCCGCATCGAGACGCTCGCCGCCGTAAGCTTCGATAATACGATTTGCATCTTCGAGATTGCGCTCGATACGCGAACGAAGCACGTCAGGCACGAGCGCGTCGGCCGTGCGAATGCCGCGCCGGCCGGCTTTATCTTCGTACGCTGGTCCGATACCGCGCAGCGTGGTGCCGACTTTCTCGTTACCAAGCCGTTCCTCGCTGGTGTGGTCCAAAGCGCGATGGTAGGGAAGAATCAGGTGCGCGCGGGAGCTGATCTTGACGCGCTCCGGTGAGACTTCGATGCCCTGTTGCATCAGGCGATCCGCTTCGACAAAGAACGCTTTCGGATCGATGACCATGCCGTTACCGAGCACGCAGATCTTGCCGCGATGCACGATTCCCGACGGCAGCAGGTGCAGCACAAACGACTGATCGCCGACCTGGACCGAGTGGCCGGCGTTGTGACCGCCCTGGTAGCGAGTAACGATGTCAAACTGCTCCGCGAGCAGATCGACGATCTTGCCTTTACCTTCGTCGCCCCACTGGGCGCCAATCACTGCGATGACTTTAGCCACGGATTCTCACGATCAAGAACGGATTAGAGCCTGACGATCTCCTCGTACAGCTCGATATATTTTTTAGCAGCAGCTTCCCACGAATTATCGAGTGACATGCCGTTGTGCTGAATCTTTTGCCACTGCTCGGGACGCGCATAAAAGTAAAGGGCTTCGCGTATTTTTTCAAGCAACGCGCCCGCTTCGTACGGTCCAAACTTGAATCCCGTGCCCGTTCCATCTAACGGATCGAAGTGTTGGACCGTATCATCCAAACCTCCGGTCGCACGCACGATCGGAACGGTGCCGTAGCGCATACTGTACATCTGATTCAAGCCACAAGGCTCATACAGCGACGGCATGAGAAACATGTCGGCGCCCGCTTCGATCTGGTGCGCGAGCGGCTCGCCCGCGTAACCTTTGTAAATGCCGACCTGGCGCGGGGCGGTGTCGTGCCACCACTGCAAAAAGTCTTCGTATTCTTTAGCGCCCTGACCGAGGGCGATAAAGAATGATCCCGTCGCAAGAATCGGGTACGAAAGCTGGCGGATCAGATCGTAACCCTTTTGGCCCACCAGACGCGAGATGATCGCGATGATCGGTCGTTCCGGATCCTCCGGCAGAGCAAAGCGACGCAACAGATCGATCTTGCATTCGCGCTTGCCTGACAGATCATCGACGGAATAGTTTGCGGCAATGTGTGGATCAGTTTCAGGATTCCAAATGCCGTAATCGACTCCATTCGTAATCCCCGCCAAACGATCGCGACGCGTGCGAAACAACCAGTCGAGCCCGTAGCCCTGCTCCGGTGTTTGAATCTCACGCGCATAACGCGGGCTCACGGTCGAGAGCGCGTCAGCAGTCATGACTCCGGCTTTCAGAGCAGACGCGGCGCGGTCGAGCATGAAGTCGTCGCGCTCCGGCGAATCGCCGAAGCCGAGCCACCAGAGATCGCTCGCCTCAAACAAGCCCTGGTAACCGACGTTATGAAGTGAAAACAGGCTCTTCGTATTCTGAAAAAATGCTTCGTGGCGACGACGCGCGCGCAGCTCGGCCATCGCAAAACCGCAGGGCCAGTCGTTTCCGTGAACGACATCAGGCTCGAAGCTCAAATGCTTCAGCAGTGCGAGCGCGGCACGCGAGAAGAATGCGAATCGAATGTGGTCGTCGTTGAAGCCGTAGATATTGGGACGCGCGAAGAAGTCCGGTGCATCGAGCAGGTAAGCAGGCGCGCCCGCGGCATCACTAAATAGAAAGCGAACGAAGTGAACTTTGCCACGCCACTCGACGCGCACGTTCTCAACAGAGCCGCCATTCAGCAGCGAGCGATCGACCTGCTCGTACAGCGGCAGGATCAGCTTCGCGTCGACATCGAGATCGGCGAGGGCTTTCGGCAGCGCGCCAGACACATCAGCGAGCCCGCCAGTTTTGGCAAAAGGCACAGCTTCAGAAGTCAGGATCGCTACACGCATCTATAAAGAAGAGTAGCCACAAAAAGGCACATAAAGCACAAATGTATTTTTGTGCCTTTTGTGCCTCTTTGTGGCTGGTTGTTTAGCTCTGCATCGAGGCGAGAAACTCAGCGTTGGACTTCGTCTTCTCCAGTCGCTCGAGCACGACTTCCATCTGCTCGACAGGCGAGAGAGGATTCAGCACACGCCGCATCACCCAGATGCGATTGAGGTCTTCCTTGCTGATCAGCAATTCTTCCTTGCGCGTGCCGGAGCGTTGCAAGTCGATTGCAGGAAACAGTCGCTTATCACTCAAGCGACGGTCGAGGTGAATTTCCGAGTTACCGGTACCTTTGAACTCTTCAAAGATCACGTCGTCCATGCGCGAGCCGGTATCGATCAGCGCGGTGGCGATGATCGTGAGCGAGCCGCCTTCCTCGATATTGCGCGCGGCGCCGAAGAATCGCTTCGGACGTTGCAGCGCGTTGGAATCGATACCGCCCGAGAGGATCTTGCCGCTCGGTGGCACGACTGCGTTATGTGCACGCGCGAGACGCGTGATCGAATCGAGCAGGATCACGACGTCGCGCTTGTGCTCGACGAGTCGTTTTGCTTTTTCGATCACCATGTCAGCCACTTGCACGTGGCGAGTCGGTGGCTCGTCGAACGTGGACGAGATCACTTCGCCGTTGACCGAGCGCTGCATGTCAGTGACTTCTTCAGGTCGCTCGTCGATGAGCAGCACGATCAACGTTGTTTCCGGATGGTTCTGCGTGACTGAGTTCGCGATTGTTTGCAGCAGCATCGTTTTACCGGTGCGCGGCGGTGCGACGATCAAGCCACGTTGTCCCTTGCCGAGCGGAGTCACCAGATCGATGACTCGCGCCGACAGATTTTCGGACAACGTCTCCATCTTCAACTGCTCTTCCGGATAGAGCGGCGTGAGATTGTCAAAGAAGACTTTTTCGCGCGCCTGATCCGGAGATTCGAAGTTGATGGCTTCGACTTTGATCAAAGCAAAATAGCGTTCACCCTCTTTAGGCGGCCGGATCTGGCCGCTGACGGTGTCGCCGGTGCGCAGGTCGAACTTACGAATCTGCGACGGGGAAACGTAAATGTCGTCCGGGCCCGGCAGGTAGTTGTACTCCGGTGCACGGAGAAAGCCGAATCCATCGGGCAAAGTTTCCAGCACACCTTCAGAAAAGATCAGGCCGCTCTTCTCGGTCTGTGCAGCCAGAACTTTGAAGATGAGCTCCTGCTTACGCATGCCGGTAGCGCCGGGTACGTCCATGCTCTTGGCAATCTGCGTAAGTTTGGAGATAGACATCTCCTTAAGATCAGCCAGATTGTGAAAGCCCTCGTTTTTGCCGTCGCGGCTTTCTCTGGATTCTCGTTCGGGAGCTTCGGCAGTTGCGACTGTGGCGCCGCCGTTATCTCCGTCGTTGTCGTTATTCGCGCTCGATGCGCGTGAACGTGTTCGTTGTGACATATCAGTTTGTTCTCTAGTATTTCTTTTACCCACTTTTTGAGCGGTCATTCAATTAACTAAACGGGAATTGTGAACGATTGTGCAGAAGAGCGAGAGATGCAGGACGCGCGTAGTGCCTCCCACGTCATTTCGCGGGGCAATAATTATGATTCTCCTCAAACGGTGCTATGCAATGTAACTCAACTTTTCGCGCACAGCAAATCAGTAACGCGTTGGATGCCACCCACTCAAAGCGCGTGGCCCAAAAAACCAGGTTGACCAAAAGGGGGCTTATGAGATTTTCTGGATTCGGCTCAGGATACTAGCTGAACGTTGCAAAGCGCAAACACAAAGAACACGTCTCTGTGTAATCTGTGGATAAACCATCCGCAGATTCGCAGATTACACAGAATCAATAGCGCTTCTTATCAGCCGCCAAAGCTCTTCGCGACCGCGGCCGCTTTTGGCCGAGTAGGCCAAAACGCTGTCTTCGTCGATCAGGCGTGCAATCTGCCCCAGGTTCTTTCTCAACTCGTTGTTCGAAAGCTTATCGGATTTCGTGGCAACAACTAACCGCGGCTTGTCACTTACCTCAAGCCATTCGTGAAGCTGCAAATCCTGTTTAGTGGGTTCGTGGCGCGAATCTAAGACATGAATTGATAGCACAAGCTGGCGGCGCTTGGCAAGAAAACTGGTGGCCATCTCACCCCAACCGGCTTTTATTTCTTTCGGCACGCGCGCGTACCCGAAACCCGGGAAGTCAACGAAGCGAAATTGATCGTTAATGTCAAAGAAATTTAATGATTGGGTCCGGCCGGGGGTCGAGGAGGTTCGTGCCAGACCGTGCACCTGGAGCAGGGAATTGATGAGACTCGATTTACCGACGTTTGATCGACCGAGAAACGCGATCTCGGGTTTCGAATCACGCGGCCAATCGTCCTCTTTAAATGCACTCTTGAGAAACTCAGCTTTAAAGGGGCCGCGTTTATCGCTGTCAGTCCGCGGCCCCATTTTCTTTAACTAATTACCTGCGGCCGCAGCTTGTGCAGCAGCACGTTGCTTGTAGAGCTCGATCAGCTTCTGCATGCGGTTTCTGATGTTCGCCAGCTTGGTTTCGTAATCAGGACATTCCTTGACAACCTTTTCAAGGTGCGCAAGGAAGTTCGGATTACCCATCTCTTCGCGCAGCGCCGGCAGGAATGGCTCCAGCTTCGCGAAAACGAAGAGGTGTTCGCCGTTGGCATCGTTGAACATCTGCGCGTCGATCGCGCCATTGTTGACGAATGAACAGGCCATGTCCCAGTAGGAAATCACCATGCGATAAAGACCGCTCTTATCGCTGGTTAATACATCTATAAAATCTTCTTTACCTTGAGGGTTGAACTGGAAAAACCAATTGCGCGCCTCGCGCATTGTCTTCTCGCGGCGGAGCTCGTAAAGCTTCAAAATCAGATCTGCATCATGATGCTTACCCATTCTCAATTCTCCTTATAGACCCATCACAGATTACACAGATATTGTTAAAACATCTGTGTAATCGGTGGATGGCTTTGATTAGAATTAACTAGTCTGAATTCCCTGTGAAGGCTGCTCGGTCGTCCACAGCGGCGGACCTTCATCGGTGGCGGCCTGCGTCGGGCACGTGTCTTCAAGCGCGAATGACAGAACTTCATCGATCGTCTCGACCAGGTATACTGTCATCGAGTCGCGCACTTCCTCAGGCACTTCGGTCAGATCCTTCTCGTTGTCTTTTGGCAGAATGATCGTGTCGATACCGAAGCGGTGCGCCGCCAGCAGTTTCTCTTTAACGCCGCCGATCGGAAGCACCTTGCCACGCAACGTGATCTCGCCCGTCATCGCGACGTTCTTTTTCACGGCCACACGCGTCAGTGCGGAAGCCATCGCCGTCGCCATCGTGATACCTGCGGAAGGTCCGTCTTTCGGAATCGCGCCTTCCGGAATGTGGATGTGCAGATCGCGCTTGCGAATGAAGTCGAGACTCATGGCGAGGCGCTCTGCTCGCGCGCGAATGCAAGTCAGCGCGGCTTGCGCCGACTCCTGCATCACATCGCCGAGCTTGCCGGTGAGCGTGACGCCGCCACGACCTTTAACAAGTGTCGCTTCGATCTGAAGCACTTCGCCGCCGATCTCAGTCCACGCGAGTCCGGTGGCGAGTCCGACTTCACTCGTTGCTGCGACACCTTGTTGTCTGAACTTAATTGGACCGAGCATCTCGCGAACGCGCTCCGCATCGACAACCACCGCCGGCGCGTTCTCCTCTGCCTGCTCGGAAACAAACTTGCGCGCGAGCTTGCGACAGCACGAGCCGATCTCACGTTCGAGATTGCGGACGCCTGCTTCGCGAGTGTAGTGACGAATGACTTCGAGAATGCCTTCGTCGGTAAAATCAAACTGCTCGATCTTGAGCCCGTTGCCTTCAGCCTGTTTCGGCACGAGGTGCCGTTTTGCGATCTCGAGTTTCTCGCGCTCGGTGTAACCGGAGAGCCGAAGTATCTCGAGTCGATCCTGAAGCGCAGGTGGAATCGTGTGCAGGACGTTGGCGGTGGCGATGAAGAAGACTTTCGAGAGATCGTATTCAACGTCGAGATAGTGATCCTGGAACGTGTGGTTCTGTTCCGGGTCGAGCACCTCGAGCAGCGCCGCACTCGGATCGCCACGGAAGTCCGCGCCGAGTTTATCGACTTCGTCGAGCAGCAGCACCGGATTCACGGTGCCGGCTTTCTTCATCATCTGAATGATCTGTCCGGGGAGGGCGCCGATGTATGTACGACGATGGCCACGAATCTCAGCCTCGTCGCGCACGCCGCCTAACGAGAGACGGACGAACTTACGACCGGTAGCTCGCGCGATCGATTTTCCGAGACTTGTTTTGCCGACTCCCGGCGGCCCGACGAAGCAGAGAATCGATCCCCTCGGGTTCTTCACCAGTTGTCGAACGGCGAGATACTCGAGAATGCGTTCTTTGATCTTCTCGAGTCCGAAGTGATCTTCGTTGAGTACCTCTTCAGCCTTCGTGAGATCTTTGATCTCTTTCGACTTCTGTTTCCACGGCACACTGATCAGCCAGTCGATGTACGTGCGCGAGACGGTGCCTTCGGCTGACATCGGCGGCATGGCTTCGAGCCGGTGCAGCTCCTGCATGGCCTTCTCTTTGGCCTCGTCCGTCATGCCGGCATCTTCGATTTTCTTCTTCAGTTCTTCGAGCTCTGCCTTCTCATCTTTGCGACCAAGCTCTTTGTGAATGGCTTTGATCTGCTCGTTGAGGTAGTACTCTTTTTGCGCCTTCTCCATCTGTCGCTTGACGCGCGTCTGGATCGTGCGATCGAGCTGTCGTTTCTCGATCTCGGTTTCCAGTAGCTCGATCAAACGTTGCAGGCGCGCCTGTGTTGAGAAGATTTCGAGTAGGCCCTGTTTGTCTTCGACTGAGATTCGCAGGTGTGATGCGAGTGCGTCGGCGAGATGCGAAGGCTCCTGGTTGCGCAGTGCGGTCTGGAGTGCGTCTGTTTGTGTGTCGGGTGCGAGACGCAGGTGCTGCTCGACGAGCTGGCCGACTTTCTGAATCAGCGCGTCGAGACGTGTGCCTTCTTCGTTGACGATCGGCGCGCGGCGCACGAGCGCCATGAACGCGCCATCGGTGTTCTCAATGCGGACTGTCGTCGCGCGCTCGCGACCTTCGACGACGACCTTGATCTGGCCGTTCTCCTGTTTCTGCGACTGGAGAATCCGGCCGAGCGTGCCAACCATGTAGATCTGTTCCGGGTTGGGCTCGTCAACGGTGGCGTCGTGCTGAGTGGCCAGGAAAATTGTGCGATCCGTGGCCAGGGCCTGTTCGAGTGCCCTGACTGATCCGGAACGTCCTATTTTGAAAGCGACTTTGGTAAAGGGAAATATCACGACGTCGCGAATTGGCACCATCGGATACCAGGCTACGTCGGAGGGGGTTCTGTCTGAATATTCTTCCATGATTGAACTACTTTTCTTTGAGAAAGAGGCTTAATTGTAAATCATTTCCTGCGGGGGCGCTATCGTTCCAAATTCTAACCTGCGAAGCAGGGTCTCGGGTTACCCAGCGAAGCAGGTGTCTCGGATTTAACCTGCGAAGCAGGTGTAAGCATAAAGCCTGGGGCGCAAGCCCCAGGATCGGGGGATCCAAGAATAGCATTCAGCCCGCGGAGCGGGCGACAGCCTTTCACCGATAAATCGTTAAATTTCAATTGGGCTTTCGCCCGCTTCGCGGGCTCGAGGCTTGTTTTTGTGCGTCCGATCCTGGGGCTTGCGCCCCAGGCTTTATTCTGTCGCCCGCTTCGCGGGCTGCGGCGAATAGGTTCGATTGCCCGCTTCGCGGGCTGGGCGTTAGGCGGCGGCGCCGTCGATTCCGGTGAGGCCTTCACCTGGAACGGCGCGGCGACGTTCGACCATTTCGCTGGTTATGACGAATTCTTTGACGCGTTTCTGCGAAGGAAGGGTGTACATCGCATCAAGCAAAAGCTCTTCGAGGATCATCATCAGGCCGCGGGCGCCGACCTTTCGCTCAACGGCCTGCCGGGCGACGGCCTTGAGCGCATCCTCAGTAAACTTCAACTTGACGTTGTCGAAATCAAATTTCTTTTGATACTGCTTTACTAAAGCATTCTTTGGTTCGGTAAGAATCTTGATGAGTGCTCCCTCATCGAGCTCGTGCAGCACTCCAGCCACAGGCAGTCGTCCGACAAACTCCGGAATCAATCCGAAACGGATGAGATCTTCAGGCTGCACAGCCGCGAGTGCTTCCGCATGACGATGAGATCCCGATTTCACTTCCGCGTGGAAACCGAGCGATTTGTTGCGCAGTCGACGCTCGATCACTTTCTCGAGTCCGACGAAGGCGCCACCGCAAATGAAAAGAATATTAGTCGTATCGACAGGGAAGAACTCCTGGTGCGGGTGCTTACGGCCACCCTGCGGCGGCACGTTCGCCACAGTGCCTTCAAGGATCTTCAAGAGCGCCTGTTGCACGCCTTCACCGGACACATCGCGCGTGATTGACGGGTTCTCGTCCTTGCGACAAATCTTATCAACCTCGTCGATGTAGATGATGCCCTGTTGCGCGCGCTCCACGTCGCCATTCGCAGCTTGCAGGAGTTTGAGAATGATATTCTCGACGTCTTCACCAACATAGCCGGCTTCAGTCAACGTCGTTGCATCGACGATCGTGAACGGCACCGCGAGCATGCGCGCGAGTGTTTGCGCGAGCAACGTCTTGCCGGTACCAGTGGGACCGATCAGAAGAATGTTGGCTTTCTGAATCTCGACGTCAGACCGGCGACGGCCAAGCTCGATACGTTTGTAGTGTTGATAGACGGCGACGGCGAGACGCTTCTTCGTCTCTTCCTGACCGATAACGTATTCGTCTAAAAAATTCTTGATCTCTCCGGGCTTCGGAAGTGGCGGGCGAGTAGCTACTGACTCTGCTTGCTGATCGTCGGTGATGATCTCGTTGCAGATGTCAATGCACTCATTACAAATGTAAACAGTAGGTCCGGCAATGAGCTTCTTGACTTCGTTTTGCGACTTGCCGCAGAACGAGCAGCGCAGAGTATCATCAGTTCGTCTCACCATATCTCGCGATGAAGCTCCTTTTGTGGGACGCGCGCCGTCTACTCTCGGTGCGCGATGACCTCGTCTATTAAACCATATTCTTTCGCCTGCATGGCAGACATAATTTTATCGCGCTCAACGTCACGCTCGACGGTGTCGTACGACTGTCCGGTGTGTTTGGCGATAATTTGGGAGGTGAGCTCGCGCATTCGCAGGATCTCTTCTGCTTGAATACGAATGTCTGTTGCCTGGCCTTGTGATCCGCCTGAGGGTTGGTGAATGAGGATACGCGAATTGGGAAGGGCGAAACGTTTTCCTTTTGCGCCCGCGGCCAACAGTAATGCCCCCATCGATGCACATTGTCCGACACAAATGGTCGTGACGTCTGGGCGAATGAATTGCATCGTGTCGTAGATCGCCATACCTGCAGTGATCGAGCCACCCGGTGAATTGATGTAAAGGTTGATGTCTTTTTCGGGGTCTTCAGCTTCGAGAAAGAGCAGTTGGGCTACGATAAGGTTGGCAATCTGATCGTCGATCGGGGTACCCAGGAAAATAATATTGTCTTTCAGTAGTCGTGAATAGATGTCGAAGGCTCGTTCGCCTCGCGACGTTTGCTCCACGACCATTGGGACTAGAGCCATACAGTCTAACCTCGTTTAAAATACGATCCATCGATTACACAGATTACTCAGATGTTTGATCGACTGGCGAGTCTGTGGAATCTGTGGATGATTCGGTCCACTCAGCGTCGGTGATGCGCGCATTTTCAAGTAAAAGATCAAGCGCTTTACGTGTGCGCAATCTGTGCGCGATGCTACGTTCGCCGCCATCCTTTGTCAAGACAGCACGCACTTGCTCTTTTGGTTGTCGTGATGCAGTTGCGATCGCATCGATCTCTGCTTCAACTTCTTCCTCGGAGACAAAGATATTTTCCGCTTCCGCTATCTTCTCGAGCAGTAATGACGCGCGCACATCTTCCTCTGCCTGACCCTTCACCTCGTCGCGTGCGCCCTCCCAGTTGATCTCGGGATTGCGTGGATCGATGCCACGTTGCATCATCTGGCGCGCCACTGTTTCCAGGCGATGCTGTACCTGCTGCTCAACGAGGCTCTCCGGCACTTCAAACTTGTGCGCGTCCAAAAGCTTCTTCATTATCTCGTCGCGCAACAAGTGATCCGATTCAGCGGTCGCTCTGGCTTCGAGATCTTCGCGCACTTTCGTTTTCAGCGTCTCGACTGAATCGAAATCGCCGCCAAGACTCTTCGCCCACTCATCGTCGAGCTCAGGCAGCTCTTTCTTTCTGACTGACGTGACCTCGGTTACGTATTCAATCTTCTTGCCTGCGAGGCCGGGTGAGCTGAAGTCTGCCGGATACTCGACCTGGAAGGTGCGCGTCTCATCTGCTCTGACTCCGGTGAGATTCTCAGTAAACTCTTTCTGTACACCCTGACCGCCAAGCACGACTTCAACGTCGTCAACTTTGATGTCATCCTGTTCGGGTTCATCGACGAAGTTGCCACGTGCATTCACGGTAACGGTGTCGCCGAGCTCCGAAGCGCGGTCCTCGACTGGTTGCAGCGACGCGGTGCTGTCACGCCAGTTTTCGATCATGCGATCGACGTCGGCTTCGGTGATCGGACGTTGGCGACGATTGACTTCCAGTCCTTTATAAGTGTCGAGTTGAACGTCGGGAAGCACTTCGATGCCGACTTTGATCGTTAGCGGTTCTTCACCTAAACGTTCGAGGGCGGTGGTGTTGTCGAGCTCGACGTTCGGCTCACCGAGCGCGTTCAGCGAGTGCTCGTTGATGGCGTTGTTAACAGCTTCAGGAATCAGCTCGCGCAGGACTTCGCTGCGGATCTCGCTTTTGTAGCGAGTGCGCACGACTGACGTGGGCGCATGGCCCGGGCGAAATCCGGGGACGTTGACCGCCTTGCTGTACTGCTGGCTGATACGATCGTAGGCGCTGCGAATCTGCGCCGGCTCGATCTCGATTCGGATCTCCTTGCGAGTTGGAGAGAGGTCAATAAGTTCAGTTTTCATTTTGTGGATTCAGTTTTATGGTGCGAAAGGGGGGACTCGAACCCCCACACCTTTCGGTACCAGATCCTAAGTCTGGCGCGTCTGCCAATTCCGCCACTTTCGCTCTGTAATTAGCTCCGGTTTCAAACTACATCGTTGTAGTTGAGCGTCTGAATCAGGAGCATCGGAAACTGTACCACAGCACGCTCTGAACCCCGTAACGCACTGTAGTTCGTCCTGACAACGACGGTGATGGCATACCTGATGGTCATCATGTTCTAACAATCCTCTGTATAATGCCCGCCGAGTTCCCCCATCACAGCGCCAGGAGTAGATAGTGATCGCCAATCCCCGCACGTTTCGCTGTCTTAACTGCGACAGAATGATTGACGACAGCATGGCCCAGTGTCGCTACTGCAACATGCGTGTCGATGCTGGTGTGGCCCAACTAATTGCCGAGAGACAGAAAAAAGCGAGTCAATCCTACAGCGAAGCGCGTTACATCCGGATAGTAGTCATTGCGATGTATGTATTCATAATAGTCAGCTACATTCCACGTGTGTGGTTTTTAGGTTGGGGCATAGCGATCACTTTTTTCGTCGCGTTTGTGTTGCTGATTCGGTGGCAGCGAAAGTTCGGCGGGCTTGTGACTAACGATGCTGACTATTTAAAAGCGCGCCGGTCGTGGAGGCTCTCGCTTGTGTTGTGGGTCGTTGGGTTACCTCTTGGCGCTTTTGTTTATCTCCTGCTTACGTTGGCAACGCGATAGTCCACGCGTGGTTTCCCGAGAAAATCCTTACCCGTTTGCTTTGTGATCAAGCCGAGGTGTTCGAGCTCATAGTAGGCGCGCTGGATTTCGCCTTTGTCGACGGAGAGTTTTTGGGCGAGGGCAGCAGGTGACGGGAGTGACTCGCCGGAGGCAAGAGTTTTGTTCTTGATCTGCGACTCGATCTGCTCACGCACCTGCGCGTAGAGGGGATTGTGCGACAAGTCTTTCAGCTCAATATTCATAAGATCAGTTTAGCCACAAAAGGCACAAAATTCTCGTTCAAACAAGACATGTTTTGTGCTTTTTGTGCCTTTTTGTGGCATCTCTTAAAGTGTGCGCGTGACCTTCGAAAGCGATCGTGGCGCGTCGGGGTTGAGTCCTTTTGCTTCGGCCAAAAGCGCGGCGAACAGTTGCCCGGGGACGATATATGGGATCGGCGCGAGAAACTCGTCGATGTCACGCGACATCACGATCGAGCGCGTACAGATCCGCGCCGCATCAGGATCGCTCGTGATCGCTAACGTCTCGGCGTGCAGTTCTTTCAGTCGCTCGATCAGGCTCTTCACACCCGGCAACATCACTCCCGGCGGCGCGAAGAGTATCACTGGAAAGTGACGCTCAACCATCGCGAGTGGGCCATGCAGGAAGTCTGCTGACGAGAACCGCTCCGCTACGACGTAACACGTCTCCATCAGCTTCAAAGCGAGCTCATACGCGTTCGCGTAAGCAAGGCCGCGACCAACGACAACACAGTTTTCCATGAACACGTAGCGCTCGACCAGCTCGACTATGGCCGGCTTTTGTTCGAGCGCGCCCGCCACGAATTCCGGAAGGGCTTCATACGAGAACGGCACGGTGTTGCGGGCGAGCTCAGCGGCGAGCATATAAAAGAGGAGCATCTGGCCCGTGAAAGTCTTTGTTGCCGCGACCGAGCGCTCGCGCCCGCCCTGCGTGAGCAGGGTTTCATCGACAATGCGCGTCATCGACGAGCCGGGCTCATTGGTGATGCCGACCGTGTAGGCGCCGGAACGTCGCGCGCTTTCAAGAACATGGTTGATGTCTTCGCCTTCGCCTGA
>DATHTI010000508.1:0-2652 GCA_035463335.1 Pyrinomonadaceae bacterium
AAACGATAAATTAGCTGAGCGCCTCGAATTAAACCTTCCTGTTTTCACTTTTGTGCTTTTTGTGCCTTTTTGTGGCTATCTTTTCTTGTGCCTTTTTGTGGCCCTACTCGATCACGGCGAGGACGTCGCCGGCGTTTACCGTGTCGCCGGGCTTCACGTTGATCGAGACCACAATGCCAGCCCGTGGCGACTTCATCTCGTTCTGCATCTTCATCGCTTCCACAACCACCACGCCCGCACCTTTTTCAACACTCGCGCCCGCTTCAGTGTGCACACGCACAACCTTGCCCGGCATCGGCGCGAGGATCTCCGCAACTCCGTGATGATGCCGGTCCGAATTCTGTCCGCTGCGCAAGCGTTTCGGATCAACAACAGTCACTTCATAACTACGCCCGTGAAGCGTGACGTCGAATGTATCTTTCGCACCCGCGCGCTCCGCGACGCGACACTCGTGCACATTCGTGTTAAGAAAAAACAGGAAACCGTCCGGCTCAATCTCACGCACGTCGAGGGTATAAACACGATTGCCAATCTGAGCCAATACTCGCCCGCCTTCGAGTTTCAGCAGCAGATCTTCCTCACGCTCGCCCGCGATGACTTTCAGTTTCACGACTTCCTCCATCTCGAGGAAGTGACCCTGCCTGACATCTTCCAACGGTTGTTTGTGTGAGTCGTCGTCGGCGCGCCAGCTTGCTGTTTTCGCAGCGCGTAATTCAGCCCTGCCGCGATAGCCGCCAGATCACTTTCCACCTGTCTCGACTGAACCTCCGCGGTTGCGCGGCGCTCGTTGAAGCGAGCGATGAAACCGGTATCGAGCCGCGCCGAAATAAACTCCTCGTCGCGCACGACCTCACGAAAGAATGCCAGCGTTGTGGTGATCCCTGAAACTTCGTATTCATCGAGCGCGCGCTTCAGCCGATCGATCGCTTCATTGCGTGTGCGTCCCCAAACAGCAAGCTTCGCAATCATCGGATCGTAGTGAATCGAGACTTCAGACATGCGGGTAACGCCGCTGTCGATCCTGATTCCCGGTCCGGCGGGCTCCTGTAGATGGGTGATCGTTCCCGGGCTTGGAAAGAAGTTGTTGGCCGGATCTTCCGCATAGATGCGGCACTCGATTGCGTGGCCGCGCCAGTCGATCTCGTCCTGTGTGAAAGACAAACGCTCGCCCGTCGCCACCAGAAACTGTTCGCGCACGAGATCGCGCCCGGTCACGAGCTCCGTCACCGGATGCTCGACCTGTAGACGCGTGTTCATCTCGAGGAAGTAGAAATCGCGAGTCGCGTCAGCAAGGAGAAACTCGACCGTTCCCGCGCCGGTGTAGCTGACCGCTTGCCCGATCTTCACGGCAGCTTCGCCCATGCGACGGCGCAGCTCCGGATCGTTAATGGGCGAGGGACACTCTTCGATCACTTTCTGATGGCGCCGCTGAATCGAGCACTCGCGCTCGCCGAGATGGACCACGTTTCCTTTCGTGTCACCAAATATCTGTACCTCAATATGCCGGGGTCGCTCCACTGCTTTCTCGAGATAAAGCGACGAGTCGCCAAAAGCGGCAGCCGCCTCGGTTTGCGCAGTCTCAAATGCAGACCGGAGGTCAGCGCTGTCCGTAACGAGTCGCATGCCTTTGCCGCCGCCGCCTGCGGCCGCTTTCAACATCACGGGATAACCAAACTTCTCCGCTGTCGCACTTGCGTCGGCGAATGAAGTTAACGGCTCGACTGTTCCCGGAACGATCGGAACGCCGGCTTCAATCGCCGCACGGCGCGCGCTCGTTTTCGATCCCATGACCTCCATCGCCTCAGCCGATGGTCCGATGAACGTCAGGCCGGCGGCAGCAACAGCGCGCGCGAACTCAGCACTCTCGGCGAGAAAACCGTAACCCGGATGAACCGCTTCCGCATTGACTGCTTTTGCCGCAGCGACGATCGCATCGATCTTCAAGTAGCTTTGATTTGACGCCGCTGGTCCAACCAGCACCGCCTCGTCAGCCATGAGCACGTGCAGGCTCTCGACGTCGGCTTCCGAATAGATCGCTACCGCCCTGACGCCGAGCTCGCGGCAGGTACGAATGATGCGGACGGCGATCTCGCCGCGGTTAGCGATTAGAATCTTCCGAAACATAACAAACGCTGGGGCGGCCACAGAGGGCCGCCCCTACAGTTGTAGCCAACCACGCAACTTCCTGCAACACGCCAGATGAGAAACATCTTTTGTGTTTTGTGCGTTTTTGTGGCTAAACCACGATCGAATTTGCGGGGCGCCGCGGATCGTAGCGCACGACGATCTGTTTTCCGGGGGCGTATTCGTGGGGGCGTAGTTGCTGTAGCTCGCTGAGTGCCTGCGAGGATTCGTACTGAACCCCTTGTAGCTCATAGGTGTAACTCACCTGGAGAATGCGGCCGTCATTGTCAGAAATGGCGTCGATGATCTTCCCGTCGACCATGCGGCCGGTCTTCAAGAGACGCGCGATTCGTGAGGCTTCGTCTTCGGTGCGTTTACGGAAACGGTCGAGAAACGACATTGAAGTCGCTATGGTTGCAGGACTCCGGCAGAGACCGAGCGTCCGACACCGCCGTTGGCAATCTCGGCTTGCTTCATGATCATTCCGTCACGAACGATCCAGTCGTCGTCAGTCCCGGTGATCTTGTC
>DATHTI010000509.1:0-3515 GCA_035463335.1 Pyrinomonadaceae bacterium
ATATCGAAACCATTATCCGGAAACTTTCTCGTCTGAAATCGTCCGGTCTTCACGATCTTGCTCTTACTACGAACGGCTACTACCTGCCGGAACGGGCGCAGAGTTTGAAAGATGCCGGACTCGATCGCGTAACGATTAGTCTCGACAGTCTCAAGCGCGACATTTTCAAACGCATGACTGGCGTTGATGTTTTAGACAAAGTGCTGGCGGGAATCGCCGCCGCGAAAGCTGCCGGGCTCGAGCCGATAAAAATTAATGCCGTGATCGTGCGCGGGCACAATGAAGACGAGGTCGCCGATTTTGCCGCTTTCGCGCGCGAGCACGACGTGAAGATGCGGTTCATTGAGTTTATGCCACTCGACTCCGGACATGAATGGGCGCGTGAAGATGTTGTTTCCGGAAAAGAGATCCGCGAGCGAATTAGCGAACGCTTTCCGCTTGTTCGTGTTGATGTTGCAAGAGGTTCTGACACGTCTTCGCGGTATCGCTTTGCGGATGGCGCGCCGGGTGAGATCGGAATCATCGCGCCTGTGACGGAGCCGTTTTGCGGTGCTTGTTCGCGGATCCGTTTGACGGCAGATGGTCAGATCCGCACGTGCCTGTTTTCGACCGTCGAACACTCGCTGCGCGACGTGGTTCGCAGCGGTGCATCGCGCGCTGAGATCGTCGATTACATTCATTCAGTAATACTGAAGAAAGAACCACGCCACTTCATCAACGACCCTGGTTTCGTCGCCCCCTCCCGGACCATGAGTTTTATCGGCGGATGACACTCTCAGTTGACTGACAGGTAGTGAGGATGTAGAATGCGGTCCAAGTTGTACAACACTCACAGAACACCTATGAGCACCAAAGTCGAAGCCACAATCGAAGATCTCTACAAAGTCGAGGGCAAGGCTGAGCTCGTCAACGGAGAAATCGTAGAAATGCCGCTTACCGGATACTTACCTCACTACGCGGCCCAGGAGATCATGATCTCGCTAAGGTCTTATGCAAAAAGAGACAGAGCAGAATATGCCATTGGAGACAATGTCGGTTTTGTAGTGAATCTTCCGCATCGTAAGTCATTTTGTCCTGACGCTGCGTTTTATGTTGGGCCGAACCCTGGAATGAAGTTCTTCCAAGGTGCCCCTGTGTTTGCCGTAGAAGTTCGTAGCGAGAATGATTACGGGACAAGAGCAGAACGGCAGATGGCAGAGAAGCGCTCGGATTACTTTGCTGCGGGCACGCTTGTGGTGTGGGATGTGGACCTGCTGAGCGACGATGTTGTTCGCGTCTACCGCGCGAGTGATCCTGAAAGAGCGACAATTTACCGCCGCGGTGAGATTGCCGAAGCAGAACCAGCAGTGCCCGGCTGGACCATGCGTGTTTATGATCTGTTTCTTGAAGAACGCTAATGTTTAATAACCCTCACAAAACACCTATGAGCACCAAAGTCGAAGCCACAATTGAAGATCTCTACAAGGTCGAGGGCAAGGCTGAGCTCGTCAACGGAGAAATCATCCTCATGTCTCCAACTGGACGTTACCCGGGTTATGCGGGCGACGAAATATTTTTCTCACTACGCCAATATACCAAGCGCTATAAAGTCGGGATCGCTGTCGGCGATAACAAAGCCTTTGTGGTTAATCTTCCTAATCGCAAGTCCTTTAGTCCTGATGTGGCATTCGATGTCGGTCCCGACACGGGGATGAAGTTCTACGACGGCGCGCCGGTGTTCGCGGTCGAAGTTCGCAGCGAAGGCGATTACGGGCCAAGAGCGGAGCGGCAGATAGCACAGAAACGTACAGATTACTTTGCCGCTGGAACGCTCGTTGTATGGGATGTTGACGTATTGAGCGACGACGTGGTTCGCGTCTACCGCGCGAGTGATCCTGAAAGAGCGACAATTTACCGGCGCGGTGAGATTGCCGAAGCTGAGCCAGCAGTGCCCGGCTGGACCATGCCGGTTAATGACCTGTTTCTTGAGTAAATCAGTCCTAAACCTTCACCAACTCATCAATCTCTTTCACCGCCCTTAGCCCCGACCACAGCGCCCCTTGCATCCATGACGACCAATGCGACAGATGCTCGCCGGCGAAATGAATCCGTCCGTCGCGCGCAATAGCCATCGCGAAGTTGGTGAACCCGACAAACGCCCACGCGCCGCGCGACCACTCATCCTCCAGCCAGCACTTCGTCACCCCGCGCTCGAAACTCTCACGTAATCCGCCAAACATCTCGTCTAACTGCTTCAGCGTCGTCGACACGCGCTCGTTCTCTTTCAGCTTCGTGATTCTCTCTGCTTCACCCGGCCTGGCGTAAGTCATTAAGATCCCACGTGGTCCAGGCTGATCCCACGTCGGCTGCCAGATCTCGATCGCCCCACTCGTAAACGCGAAACCATTAAGCCCTTTGTTTTCCCACGCGCGATTGCGAGTTTGCAGGTATACACGCGAGACCGCGTCGTAGCGAGTGTTCTTGATCATGTCCCGCTTCTGCGACGAGAGCGCCGGCAATTCCACGCGGCGCAAAAGTGAAAACGGAATCGTGCAAAGCACGTGCTCCGCCGTCATTGTCTCCTTACGTCCAGCCTTCAGGAAAACAACGCGCGCCTGCTTCTCATCCTGCTCGATCCGCACCACCGGCGAGCCGTAATGGATCTTGTTTCCAAGCCGCTCTGCGAAAGCTTTCGGAAGCAAATCGGTGCCGCCTGTGATCTTCTGCCAGCGCTGCGGATTTCCACCCAAATCCTCGCCAAAATGCCGTCCCATCGCATCCGTAAAACCATCGATCGGAACTTCTTCACGACTGCCGCGATCGAATCGCAGCGCATGTAGCTGGCTCGGATAAAACGGTTCGAGCGGAAGCGCAAACTCCTTCACATACTTGTGCGTGAGGTCGTGATTGTCAGGAATACGTGCCGCGCCCGCTTCAGCAAACAACCCGTCCGAGAAAGGCTCGCGCAAGGTGTGCACGCGCCCGCCGGGACGCGTCCGCGCTTCAAGAACGATCACATCATGGCCAAGCTTCGTCAGTTCATGAGCAGCAACAAGCCCGGCCATTCCGGCGCCCAAAACAAGCACCTTTTTGGCCGGGCCACTCAGTACGATCGTTCTAACCGCACCCGACAGTTGCGACTGATTCAAGCCCGCAGCGGCAACTGCAAGTGCGCTTCGCCTTAGAAATTGACGGCGAGTTAATGCCAAGAATTACCGTCCTCTGCCTGGTGACCTGCTTGCGCCCGAATCTGTACGCGCCGGACGAGCGGCAGGTTGCGTACCTTCCTCCGGCGGCTTCGGCGGCATCTCGCTCTTCGAGAACCGCGGCAACATATCATCGCGCATCGCCAACTGGTAAACCGCCCACGCGACTACGGCGGCATCCTTCTTCACATCGTCTTCGAGAATTCGTTCATAAGTATCGAGGTTCGTATGCCAGGTGTGCGTGCCGTACTCAATCGGATCCTGGCCCAGGCCGATGCCCGGCAGACCAGCCTGGTTGAACGAGGTGTTATCGGAACCCCCGAGTCTTCT
>DATHTI010000510.1:0-3562 GCA_035463335.1 Pyrinomonadaceae bacterium
CTATCGAAAAGCCTCGCATAATCGTTTACAAACGCGAACGTAAACTCGAGCTCTACTCGGATAAAACTTTGCTGCGCACGTATCGCGTCGGCCTCGGCTTTAGCCCGGTTGCGGACAAGGTGCGCGAAGGCGACGGCGCGACTCCCGAAGGCGACTTCTACATCTTCGTAAAGAACAACAAGAGCGCTTACTATCTCTCCCTCGGCGTCAGTTATCCGAATGTCGAAGACGCAGAGCGCGGTCTGCGCGACGGGCTGATCAACCGGGCTCAGTACAACGCGATTGTCGAGGCGCACCGGAAGAAGACCTCGCCGCCGCAGTACACAAAACTTGGTGGCCTGATCTACATTCACGGCCACGGCGCGAAGAGTGATTGGACATTGGGCTGCGTCGCGTTGGAGAATGAGCACATGAAGGAGTTGTACGACGCTGTTTCTGTAGGAACTCCGGTAACGATTAAACCCTGATGACGGAAATCAAGCCGTTCAAAATTCGAAACGTCGAGATCAACCCGCCCCTCGTTTTGTCACCGATGGCGGGCGTGACGGACGTCTCTTTTCGTCGCCTGTTGAAGCGGCGTGGCGGTGTCGGTCTGTCGGTTTCCGAGTTCATTTCGGTCGAGGGCTTAACGCGAAACAATCCGAAGTCGAAACGGCAGATGCGCTTTTATGAAGACGAGCGGCCGTTTGCGGTGCAGATCTTTGGTGGACAGCCGGAGCGCATGTGCATGGCGGCCGAGATGGCGCAGGAAGTCGGCGCCGACATTCTCGACGTGAACTGCGGCTGCCCGGCGCCGAAAGTCGTGAAGCACGGCGGCGGCTCGGGTTTGCTCAAGGACCACTGCCGGCTTGCCGAAATTCTCAAAGCCATCAAGAAGACGATCACGATTCCGTTGACGGTGAAGATTCGTGCGGGCTTTTACGATCACACGATCAATGCGGTCGAGACTGCAAAACTCGCCGAGGATTGCGGCGTGGAGCACATCGCGCTGCACGGTCGCACGAAAGAGCAGGGTTATCGCGGTCTGGCGAACTGGGATCTCGTCAGGCAAGTGAAAGAAGCGGTGAGTGTGCCGGTGTCAGGCAGTGGCGACGTCACGACTATCGAAGGCGCGTTTGCGAAGTTTCGTGAGACTGGTTGTGACGGTGTGTTGATTGGTCGCGGCGCGATGGCTAATCCGTGGATCTTCCGACAGATTGAAGACGCGATGCACGGCCGTCCAATATTCGAGCCAACGCTGGCTGACAAGCGTGCGATCCTGCACGAGTATTTCGACATGCTGCGTGAAGATATGCCTGAGACGCCGGCGATCAATCGCATGAAGCAGCTCGCGGGGCAGTTCACGCGCGGGTTGCAGGGCGGCGCATTGTTCCGCACATCGATCTACCACTCACACACGGTTGAAGAAGTGCTCGATCGCATCGAGGAATACTTCGAAGCGATCGAATCCGGCCGGCCATACTACGGCGAAGCGGGGCCACCGGTTAACGCGGATGAGATCACGGATTGCCATGTCTTTAGCTCGTGATCCGTGCTTTTGATCCCCGTTTTTTATCCGTGGTTCCAGTATCTAAATCAACAGGGGCCGGATATCCCTTCTGCGCCACCGAACCCAGATCAATCACGACCTCTTTCTTCGGCTTGGAATTCAACGCCTTGAGTATCTCTGTTCGCTGCGGCAAATCCTCTAACTTCAATGCATTCGCTTCGAGCACGCTCCGCAGGTTCTCCTCTGTGTTCGTCTCCTGCGCGTAGACGTCGCGGTAGATGTGCAGTTTCCCATCCTCGAGCACGATTGTTTCGTAACGAAGCTCGACCGGCACGGTCTGGTTGAGTTTTACAGCCTGCGTTTTCTCTTTGTCCGCCAGATACGTATCGATCTTGCTGGAAACGTCCTGCGTGTTTGACGCTTGCGCGAGCAACGCTGCGAAATCCTTGATCTGCGCATTCGTGAGTCCCACACACCCGTGCGAAGCAAACTTGCCGATCTTCGCGGGCGGCTTGCCCCCATGAATCAGCGACGGGAGGCCGATCGGTATCTTGATTGGACCAAGCGGATTGTCCTTATCACCGGGTTCGACGGTTTCACCCGGCGTGACGTTCTTCATCTTCGCCACCCACGGTGAATCCGGCGGCGTCCAGGTCGGGTTGAAAATTATTTGCTGCGCCTTGCGCATACCCAGCGGTAGCGGAAACTCCGGATAGCCAATGCCGACTTTGTACGACTTCACGAGCGATCCGTTTTGAAAGACATCCATGCGATACGCGGGGATGTTGACCACGACGCGCGTGTCAGTCGGCACCGCGTTTGGACCTTTCAACATCTCCACTCCGTCACCCGACGCTTCCGAGGGATCGCCCTTGGACCAGTAATCGTTTGCGACTCTCGCCAGGTCCCGTGCTTTCTGTTCACCGAGGATCGTGCGCAGCTCCTGCTCGGCGCGTTCGCGTGGATTGCCGTCGCCGCCTTCACCTTCTTCGGCGTTGGCTTCGCGAAGCCGCGCAATATCGGCACTGGAGACACGTTTGAGCTGATCGATCTCGTTTTCCGAAAGCTTGACGTCCTGTTTTACACGCGCCACAAACTTATCATCAGTCAACAATGCATCGAGTAGCGGCAGTGTTATCTGGATCGAAGCTGTATCAGTGGTTGTTGTTGGTGACGGCGACACGCTCGGAGAAGGACTTGGCTGCGTCGAAGTTGACACCGTAGTGTTTGAATTGTTCGGTGCAGGCGCACAGCCCGCCAGCAAAATCACGAACCACGAAAGGATAAAAAGTCGACGAATAATGGTCATTTTGAACTCCTCGAACTGGGTGTGTTCCGGGAGTGATTGAGCAATGAGCGTTCCAGCGAGGAGCCTGTCTTTACAAGGTTTTTATGAACGATTTGCGAACGATAATGGCGTTACCGCGTTCGGTCGTGTAGCAGTGGGAAGGGATTGATATTTGTGCCTTCCCAGTATCGTTTCGGGTCGGAAACAGCGGCGATTGAGAAGTGCAGGTGATAGTTTCCCGTGCCTGCATTGCCCGTGTCGCCGACGTAGGCGATCACCTGGCCCTGCTTTACCTCGCTTCCCTCCGTTACGCCGTCCGCATAGCGTGAGAGGTGTGCGTAATAGAAGACGAGGTTTTGGCTAGTGTTGAGTTGATAGATCGTAGTGCCGCCGAGATCGCTGTTAAAGAGTTTAAGAATCTTGCCGTCGGCGGCTGCAATCACGGGTGTTTCGGCCGCAGCGGGTATATCAATCGCATCGTGTACGCGACCTTCGGAGCGCGCGTCGTCGAAGGTGTCAATGAGTTGGTCCGGGCGCACACCGGCGACAGGAATGATCAGGTTTACTTGTCCGACGAAGTTTGCTGGCTCAGAGTCGGGTGTTGGGGCTGGATCGGGAGGGAGCGGCGTGCCGAGAGCGATCGGATTACTTGCTGGAAGCTCGATTGCGGGCGGTAGCGGCGTCGTCGTCCGGTATTTGATCGCCAGCCACACCAGCGACACAATCACCAGAAACACCACACACAGCAGGATTCGAAGCCTCAGCATGGAACGCTTTGAACACAA
>DATHTI010000511.1:0-7650 GCA_035463335.1 Pyrinomonadaceae bacterium
CTGGTGATGTTTGTAATTGCCGGGGTGGTGCTCTTCATGGGCTTGCGGCGCGGCTTCGCTTCCGATCGACCACACCCGACGCGCTCGAAGATCGTTAGCTCGATCGTGAGTGTCTTGAGTCTCGCGGTGTTCGCGACGTTCGTCTTTACGATCTTTGTCGTCGGATCCAGCCTGCCTGCTTCCACGGGTGCGCCCCAAATCGGCCAGCGAGTACCCGATTTCAGTCTTCCTGATACGTCAGGGAAGCAGGTGTCTCTCAACGAGCTGTTGACGACACCGATCAACGGTAACGCACCGAAAGGTGTTTTGCTCGTCTTCTATCGAGGCTACTGGTGACCATCATGTAACTCCGAGTTGCGGGGTATTGAGCGAAGCCTGAACAAGTTCAATGAAGCCGGTATTCGTCCAGTTGCGATCACGACTGATACGCCTGAAGAGTCGCGCAATCTCGCGCAGAGTCAGGGCTACACTTTCCCGATCCTGTCCGATCGAAATGCGGAAGTGATTCGACGTTACGATCTGGTGCATGCAAAGGCAGGAATAAAGGGAGAGGACATCGCGCGTCCGGCCGAGTTTTTAATCGATTCAACAGGGACGGTGCGTTGGATACATTTAACGGAGAACTACTGGGTGCGGGCGACACCCGAGCAGGTGCTCGACGTAGCTAAGCTGCTCAAATAGGAGAGACAGTTGTTAGACAGGATTCCAGGATTGACAGGAGTTACATGATAATCCTGTTGAATCTTGAAAATCCTGTCTACAACTATCATCAATTAACCACGACGCTTGGCCGCGCGTTCATCTTGTCCGACGCGGTAACCATCCTGGTAACCTCTCGAAAACTGGGGTCCGCACTTTAGCCAACGCGAGTGCGGCTAATTAAACGTGTGTCAGTACGGCCGTTCGGCCAGTACGTGACTAAATACGTTTCGCGGTAGAGACGCCGGCCATAGCGCACGATACGCGACCGGGTCACTGTGCGCCGGCGGTTGTAACGCCGATCATAGCGCCTGTCGTAGCGGTCACGCTGCCACTGTGGCGCTGGACTCGCCTCGACAGTGCTGTTCATCTGCGATACATCGCTCGCCTTTGCTTCCGCCGAAACACCAATACCCAATGAGGCTATTGCCAAAGCAATTCCCAAGACTTTCTTCATCGGTTTTTTGTCCTTCCTTTAAAAGCTAGTCGGGCTCTCTTCCGTTTGATTGGAGAGAGCCCGACATGATCTTTAAGACACCTTCTGTGTCCGCCTGGTTACAAGCAAAACGTACGCCACAAAAAACAAAAGGCACAAAAGCGATCAACGCTTTTGGTGCCTTTGTGCTTTTTGTGGCTACCCTATTTCACGTGCGCGCGCTCGAAAGCACCTTCGAAATAGATCGCTTCGAGGCCGGTGGCCCAGTATTCGACGGCAGTGCGATTTGGTTGTGATGTTTCCTGATCGGTCGCGAGCGTTGGTTCCTCGGGATCGATCGGCTCGAATTCAAGCCAGCCGATCCATGTGCCGTCGTCCCGCTCTTCACCGTAGCTGCGCACGGTGTAAGTCGAGCCGTCCGGGCCGACCAATTCGGTCGTGTATTCCTGTAGTAATTCCCTCATTGTTTGTTCCTCCCAACACGCAAGCTAAAGCTTGAACTCTGAACTCATTCCTTCTTGCCGGTTGACACCAATCGCCAGCGCTTCACCTTTCGACAACTCGAGCTGTAGTTCTCCTGCGTGATCTTCGGCATCTGGCCGGGCACCACATCAGAGATGTAAATTACGGACGCGTCAGATTTACTACTCGGAAACCCCGAAGCGCACGAATCATCAACTACCGAGCCAAACTCCTGAAGCACCTGTCGTCGCCCATTTTGAAAACTAACGAGTGTCGCCATCTCGATGAGCGTGCCCTGCGCCATGTCGCCCGTCGTCATCAGCAGCTCATTAACACCATCACTATTCAGATCGGTCTTCTTAACAACATTTTTTGCGAAGTCAGCATCAACATCAGCGACGAGCTGTTGCCCTGAAAAAATCGCGACCCGCTTCGTCCCAAAATTGTCAGCATGCGACGCGTTACACTCGGCCACGTCGATGATGTAAAGCGTCTGCGTCTGTCCCGGCGCAGTAAAACTTCCGGTCTCTACATCGGCAATCGACGGAACCATCTGCCCGGCCTTGCGTGCGGCGCCTAAGTAATCGTCGCCGAGCTCGCCCTGGAAATTACAACGGTTCGCATCGGTAAGGTACTTTCGAAATACTTTCGTTAACACCATTCGCTGCGTTGCGGGCGGGATTCGCGCCGGCGTAGTCTCGTCCGCAACACGAAAATCGAAAAGCACCTGGCGATCTTTTTGCAGCGCGGGTTTCTGCGCCGCCACAGCGAGCGAAATGAGAGCCAGACAAAGAATAATTGTTTTCATAACCGTCGGGTCCTTTGCGCATCTTGTGCCTTTTTGTTGCTGCTCATATTATCTGCTTACTTTAAGCCGGAGCTAGTCAAAATGCTAAGAACCATTACCCTTTTAATTGCTCTTCTCTTTTTGTCTCCCCTGACAATTTTCGCCAGCGACGAATGGTCGCAGTTTCGCGGGCCGAACGGCACTGGCGTTTCTGAAACCAAAGGCTTGCCGACCGAGTTTGGTCCAAACAAGAACGTCGTTTGGAAAACTGACCTGCCGCCAGGTCATTCATCACCGGTGTTGACGCGCGATCGAATCTTCGTCACCGCGCATAAAAATGACCAGTTGTTTGTGATCTGTCTCGATCGGCAGACGGGAAAGATCCTCTGGGAACGCCAGGTGCCGCGCGCGCGCACCGGCCGTTTGCAAAACGTTAATGGCCCTGCGTCGCCGAGCCCGGTGACTGACGGGACAAACGTTTACGTTTTCTTTCAGGAAGCCGGAATGCTTTCTTTCGACGCTGACGGCAAAGAGCGTTGGAAACTTCCGCTTGGTCCATTCAACATGTTCTACGGCTTCGGCGCCTCGCCAATACTTGTTGACGACAAGGTAATTCTGCCGGTCGATCAGGACAATCCCACGTCGTATCTGATCGCAGTCGACAAAAACACGGGCAAGGTGCGTTGGAAAATCGAGCGACCGATTGTGATCTCCGGTTATTCGACGCCGATCATTTATCAACCGAAGCAAGGTGCGAAGCAGATCATCATTCCGGAATCGTTCCAGCTTTCGGCTTACTCGGTGGCGGATGGCAAGAGAGTCTGGTGGGTTCGTGGTCTGGCTTGCGAGATGAAGTCGATTGCGAGTCACGATGACGAGTATCTCTATATTAATGGTTGGGGTTTTCCGCAGAATCAACCCGGGCAACAAGTGAAGACGATCAGCTTTGAGGAAGGTCTCGCCGCGTACGACAAAGATAAAGATCGCATGATCACGAAGGCGGAAGTTTCCGCCGCGGGCAGTGCCGAGAAGATGGATAAAATGCTTGTCGCCGCGTTTGAGGCGTTTGATATGAATCGCGACGAGAAGTTGAACGACAAAGACTGGGAAGTGTTTCGCGCGATGATGGCGTCAGAGAACGGCTTGCTCGCGATCAAGATGGGTGGGCAGGGTGATCAGACTGCGAACGCGATCCGCTGGCGCTACACAAAGCCAGTGCCACAGGTTCCATCGACGCTGCTTTACCAGAAGGTGCTCTACATGATTAACGACAGCGGCATCCTCATCTCGTTCGATCCTGCGAGCGGCAACGTGATCAAACAGGGGCGTCTGCATGGAGCGATCGACAAATACTTCTCCTCGCCGGTGGCCGCTGATGACAAGGTGTTTTTGATCGGTCAGGGTGGGCAGGTTTCGGTCCTGAAGGCAGCCGGCGACTGGCAAGTGCTGGCAGTGAACGAGCTCGATGACGAATGCTACGCCACACCGGCAATCGCTGATGGACGAATTTACATAAGAACCCGCAGCGCGCTCTACTCCTTCGGAAAATGAGCCGCAGATGAACGCGGCTAAAAATTTCCTGCCACAAAGCGCAAAGCCCGTGGTGTCTATCTCACGTGAGACACTTCGCCCCAAGTGTGCTGTGCGCATTTGTGTTTTTCGCAGGCACTCTGAATGCACAAACTACACCCGATCCAGCCATCACGGCCTTGAGCGTGATGGGGGTCGTCTCTGATCTCAAGCCGGATACACGCCAGGTCATCGTCACTACAGCCGCGGGCAGTCAGGTCACAGTTACCCTCAGCGACCGGACTGTCTTCATGCGTATCCCGCCCGGTGAAAAAACAAAGGACAAGTTCATCAAGATCGCGCCGACTGACTTCGCCCTCGGTGACAGTGTTTTTGCGCGTGGTCGCATGTCCGAAGATCGAAAGAGTATGCCCGCGCTCGAGTTCTATGTGATGAGTAAGGGCGACATCGCGGAGAAGCGAGAGCGTGAGCGCGGTGAGTGGAGCAAACGCGGAATCGCCGGAACGATCAGTGCCATTAACGCCGAGACGAAAGAGATCACAGTTGACGCACGAACTCCGGAAGGTCCGAAGCCGATCGTTGTCGCAACGACTGCGGACACGAAGTTTCGGCGCTACGCACCTGACTCGGTTCGCTTCGATGACGCGAAAACAGCAACGTTTGCTGAGGTGAAGGTAGGCGATCAGCTTCGTGCACTCGGCACAAAAAGCGCCGACGGCGCGCGCTTCACACCCGAAGAGATCGTTACAGGATCGTTCCAAACGATCAGTGGGACGATCACAGAAATCGACGTGGAGAAGAAAGAGATCAAGATCAAGGATCTTCAGACTCAGCAGCCGGTGACGATCGCGTTGAGTAAAGACACGTCAATGCGCAAGCTCACGCCGGAGATGGTTGCGGCTTTGTCGCCCCCGGCTAAACCCGATGCGCCGAAGCCTGCGGCGAAGGGAAGCGGCGACTTGCAGGAGATGTTCGATCAGCTTCCGGCGTTTACGCTTCAGGAGCTGAAGCCCGGTGACTCGATCCTCATTTCGAGCACAAAGGGTGCGGACCCGGCGCGCATCACCGCAATTGCGGTTGTGAGCGGCGTCGGACCTTTGTTGGAGAACAGCCAGACACGACGCGCGACGGCCGTTTCGTTGGGCGCCATGAGCCTCGGTGGACCGTAACCACAAGTTCAGAGTTCAGCCTTTAGGCTGCAGTCTCGGGCTCAGCGAGCAAGCTAAAGCTTGAACTCTAAACAGGAGATTAAAAATGTTCCGATTGAATTGGACGAGTATTGTTGTCGCCGTTTTTCTGTGTTTTCAGGTCGCGGTGGCGCAGCAACGAACAGGATCGTTGCGCGGGCAGGTTAGCGATGAGCTTGGGGCGCTCGTGGTTGGCGCGACAGTCACGCTCACGGCCGCCGATGGAACAAAAAAGTCGACCGTCACCAACGCTGAGGGAGCTTACACTTTCAATTCACTCGCTCCGGGCCAGTACAAGATCAGCATCGCCTCACCCGGCTTCACGCCCTACGAGAAAACCGAAGTTGTAGTCGCAGCCGGACCACGCACGACTCATGATGTGCGTCTCGTCGTCGCACTCGACAAACAAGAGATCACAATCGCAGACGACCAGGGCCTGAATACCGATCCGTCGAAAAACGCCGACGCAGTTGTGTTGAAAGGACAGGATCTCGACGTTCTCCCTGACGATCCAGACGCGCTCGCGTCCGCCGTGCAGGCGATGGCTGGTCCATCCGCTGGTCCAAACGGCGGCCAGATCTTCATCGACGGCTTCACCGGCGGTCGCATGCCGCCGAAAGAGTCGATCCGCGAAGTGCGCGTCAACCAGAACCCTTTCAACGCTGAGAACAACAGCATCGGTTTCGGCAACATCGAGATCCTGACGAAGCCGGGTGCGGACAAGCTGCGCGGCAGCACTTTCTACAACTTCAGCGACGAGAGCTTCAATTCCCGCAATCCTTTTTCACCGAATCGCGCCCCATTTCAGGTGCGCTATTTTGGCGGCAGCTTGAGTGGGCCGATTACAAAAGGGAAGTCGTCGTTCTTTATCGACGTGAATCGTCGTGTTGTTGACGACAATGCGATCATCAACGCCACGATCCTCAATTCATCGCTCGCGCCGGCGCCTTTCAATGTTGCTTTACTGACGCCGAACAAGTTTTTTTCGTTCAGCCCGAGATTTGATTACCAGTTGAATCAGGCAAACACGCTCGTCGTGCGCTACTCCTACTCTCGCAACGAAGCGAACAACATCGGCGCGTCTGATTTCTCGTTGCCCGAGCGCGCGTACAGCAGATCGAGCAACAACCAGGTATTACAGCTTACGGAGACGATGATAATCAGCCCGACGCTGATGAACGAGACGCGCTTTCAATACAACCGCAATCGCTCACGCCAGGACGGAAACAACACCATTCCAACCATCGTTGTCCAGGAAGCTTTTATATCCGGCGGCTCGCAGATCGGTCTCGCGCACAACAACGAAGATCGTTGGGAGCTGCAAAATTATTCGATGTTGACGAGCGGCCGCCACATCATGCGGTTCGGCGTGCGCGCGCGCGGTGTGAAAATAACTGACTTCTCACCGCAGAACTTCGGCGGCACGTTTACGTTCTCCGGCGGTGACGCGCCCCAGCTCGATGCAAACAATCAGGTCGTGTTTGATTCGAGCGGCGATCCGGTGCTCGTTCCGATCACGAGTCTCGAGCGTTATCGTCGCACGTTGCTCTTCCAGGGCAATCCGAACATGCGCGAGCTCGGCGGTGGTGTCACGCAGTTTTCACTCGCGGGCGGCAATCCTGAAGTGAGTGTCGGGCAAACAGAGTTTGGAGTGTTCTTCCAGGATGAGTGGCGCATCCGTCCCAACCTGACAGTCACGATGGGTATGCGCTACGAAAACCAAACAAACATCAGTAGCAATTTCAACTTCGCGCCGCGGCTGTTCTTTGCATGGGCGCCGGGTGGCACGAACGTTGGCGGTAGTCCTGGTGCGCCGCCCTCGAGCTCTACGCCGAAGATGGTGATTCGCGGCGGCATGGGCGTCTTTTACGATCGGTTCGGCGAGCGTGCGACGCTACTCGCCACGCGGTTCGACGGCGTCAATCAACAGGACTTTCGTGTGTTCAATCCCGAGGCGCTCGATCTTTCAACGTTCTCCCTCAACGGAGTGACGAATGTTCCGACAGTTGAGTCGCTCGCAGCTTTTGCCTCACCGCAGATCGTGCGGCGCATTGCTGACAATTTTCAGTCGCCCACGTTCGTGATGACGGCCCTTAACATCGAGCGACAGTTGCCGGCGAAGTTCACGTTGTTCGCCGTCGCTTTCAACTATCGTGGCAAGCACTTGCTGCGCGTGCGCAACATCAACGCGCCGCTGCCCGGTACGTACGATCCGGCAGATCCAGACAGCGCTGTTCGACCGTTCGGCAATATCGGCGATATTTACTACTACGAGTCGAGCGCGAAATTTAATGATTACAGGTTCTTTGGCGGAGTCAGACGGCAGATGAGCAAGGGCTTTTCGGTCTTCGCAAATTTTGGTACCGGCAAAGGCAAGACTGATACTGACTGTATCTTTGGATCGATCGCGAATTGCTTTCCCGTCGACACGTTCGATCTAACGGGCGAGTATTCCCGGGTCGCTTTCATTCCGAAAGCGAACTTTTTTGTTGGCGGCACCCTGATTATTCCCAGGCTGAAGGTCAACCTGAATCCGTTCATCATCTATT
>DATHTI010000512.1:0-24909 GCA_035463335.1 Pyrinomonadaceae bacterium
AATGGGTCCCACGGGTTCGATGAGGAATTCCATTCGGTGTAATAAACGGGCCGATTGCGCGCGTGGCTGCGTGTGTTTTGCGCCACCTCTCGCATGATGCCGCGCTGGCTTTTGAAGAGTTGCAACTCGGTGTCGTCGTCGCCTTCGTATCCGTCGTTCGGATAGTGATGCGTGCTGACGAAATCTGCGGGAACGTTGTTACGCTCGCAGAACTCGACGAACTCTTCTATCCATTCGCTTTTCGCGGTCGCTGGTCCACCCACTTTCAGCGACGGCGAAACGCTTTTGATAGCTTCGGCGGTGTGACGATAGAGTTTGAAGTAATCGCGCTGGCTGCCAGCCCAAAATTTTTTCAAGTTCGGCTCATTCCAGACTTCGAAAAACCATTTTCTCACTTCGCGCTCGCCGTAACGCTCAACTCCGTGTGAGACAAAACGCTCGATCAGTGTCGCCCATTGTTTGTAATCACGCGGCGGCGTGACGTTCGCTTCGTAACTGAAGACTGTTCGTGAGCCGGAAGCCAACACCCCCGGCATAAAGCTCAGCTCGACAAACGGCTTCATGCCGATAGAAAGCAGGAAGTCGAAGATTTGATCGGAGTTGAAGAACGAGTAGCGGAGTTTGCCGTCGTCATGGACCACGGTACCGATGTCGTCAGACAGCAGGCCGTGAAAACGAACATATTCAAAACCTAATTCGTCGTGAGCGCGTTTGATCTGGCGCCGCCAGTCGTCACGCAAGGCCATGCGTGAGTGATCGCTCCCCACTGTGTGTTCCCAGAAGTGGGGGAGCGGCGTCGTTGCTTCTGCCAGATCACAGAAGAAAGTCAGTCTACTCACGCGTAGTGCCCTGATATTGGATTTCTCTGTGCAAACTCTGTGTTCTCTGTGTCTCGGTGGTGGTTCTCTTTTTCAGGAAACCACGGAGACACAGAGAACACAGAGGTTGCACAGAGAAGAATGTGAGTTAGGCCACTTCTACTCACAGAACCTGGCGCACCGCGCGACGACTGAGCTCCGCGGTCACTCCATACACGAGATGTGAAGCGAGCGAATAAACGTGAGTCGAGACCGGATACTCGGTTGGTCCTTTCGCCAGGCCAAGCAGCGGTACCGAGATCTCATCGGCAAGTAGCCAGAAACCGGCGCCGAAAGGCAGACCGGCCGCGGCGGTCACTTGCGGCGTGACTTCCGCGAGTGCGCCATACAACCCGCCGGAGAGAGTGCCGAAGGCGTAGTGTACGGCCGCGCCCGCGGATTTCTTTTCAGTCTCAAGCAACTCGTGATCGAACACCACGCTTGAGAGCACTTTCGCAGTTTCCACTGTGGCGTCGTCCTGCTCGGCTGTGTCCTGGGCCTGCTCACCGTTCGACCCCTCGCTCGGCTTCATCGACTGTGCGCCGTGCGACTTCTCACCGCCTTCAGCGATGCGCGTCCAGGCTGCCTGGAACTGGTTCATGGTCCATGAAGCGACGAGGCCCGCGGCGAGTCCGGCTATCATGCCTTTCAAAATGTTCGTGTCATGATTGTGCATCGATCAACAGTCCTTTCATCTTGCTCTATCCAGGAGCACTTTAGAACGCCCGTTGCTTGAAGAGTTCGCGGAGAATGAACGCCACGCGGCGAGTGCGGCGAGGCCGAGACCGGCGATCACGGAGCCAGCGATCAGCGGGTGCTTTGCCGCCTTTGTATAGACACTCGATTCAGCGACGTGCCCGGGATAGCCGCCACGCTCTTCGCCGTCTTCGATCGGTGCGTAGAGACTGTCTTGACGATCTTTTGGCGTTTGCCGATCAGACTGCTGCACGTCGGACATCATTGCTTCGAGCATCTTGTCTGTCAGACGCGGTGCGTAGTAACCGGCTGCGGCGAGTGCTTTGCCGCCGCCACCGACGTACAAGTCACGCTCGGGATGTTCGGCGCAGTGCAGGATCGCTTCCGCGACGAGATCGGGCGCGTAAACGGGTGGCGGGTTCAGCGGCTCGACGGGCATCAGGTTTTTCGCGTGACGAGTGTAGGGCGTGTCGATCGCGCTCGGTTTGATCAGTGTGACTGAGACGGGCGCGCCTTCTTCTTCGAGCTCGAGACGAAGAGCGTCGGTGTAGCCTTTGACGGCGTGCTTCGTTGCGCAATAAGTGCCCTGGACCGGGATCGCGATATCTGAAAGTACGCTGCCGACGTTGATCAGCGCGCCGCCTCGCGTACGGAGGTAATTACAAGCGACGATCGATCCGTGGACCACGCCCCAGTAATTCGTTTCGAATAGGCGACGCTGGTCTTCCAACGATTGGTCCAACATTGGACCGTAGATGGAGACGCCGGCATTGTTGACCCACGTGTCAAAGCCACCGAATTGGCGGATGGCCTCGTCGGCGAGCTTATGAACGTCGTCAAAATTGCCGACGTCGCCGACAACGTAGATGGCTTGCCCGCCCTGTGCATTGATCTCGTCGGTGACGTCGCTGAGCGCTTCTTCATTTCTCGCATTGAGCACCACACGCGCACCGCGTTTCGCGGCAAGACGCGCGGTGACGAGCCCGATACCCGACGACGCGCCGGTGATGACGATTACCTGGTCCGAAAGGTTTTTAAGTTTGACAGTCATAGAACTCCCCTGTGTTCGAGCGTAGAAGTTTGGTGCGTGCAACTTCGTTGCCACGTCGATTTTGTTGAGGATTTTGGAATTTTTATTGGAAAGATGTATGTGTCTGATACGCGCGTGATTTTGAAGGTGTAAAAACTTTGACAGGATTTACAGGATGCGCATCGTGAAGATCAGGGGGGATCAAGATTAAAATCCGCGCAGATCCGCGGCCAAAATGTATCTTTTGGGACAGGCGACTACACCCACCGCTTCTCTATTCTGCTTACCGTGTTGAACGACTTGAAGAAAGCAGAAAGGAAGCAAATGAACAGAATTAGCCGCGTCCTAATAACAATTTTATTTTCAGCGGTGATAACAGCCGCACAAACCAAACCCACAGACGAAGGCTGGCCACGCAGGTTTCCCATCGGCACGAATTCTCTCGCCGTTTACCAGCCTCAGATCGAGGAATGGAGCGGCAACAGCCTCTCCGCACGCGCCGCGATCGCAATCACAGAAACACAAAGCAAGCAGCCGCTTTACGGCGTTCTCTGGTTCAGTGCGCGGGCCGAGATCGATAAGGTGAATCGCCTCGTCACCCTTTCAGATTTCAAGGTAAAGAAGCTCAGTTTGCCGATGGCGCCAGAAAAAGCAGCCGCTTTCGAAGCTGCGTTTCAGGCACGCGCCGACAAGCAAGTCAACGTGATCGCACTCGATCGACTGCTCGCAGACATGGCCATCAATCACGCCACGACAAACACTGCCGCATACGAAGTGAAAAACGATCCACCGCAGATCTTATTCAGCACGCGGCCGGCGCTACTCGTGCTCATCGACGGCGCTCCGGTCTTTCGACCGTTCACAAGCACGAACGTCGAGCGAATCATCAACACGCGCGTTCTGCTCGCGCGCGCTCAAGGCAAGTTTTACCTGCGAATAATGGACGGCTGGCTCGAATCGCAAAACCTGAACGGCCCCTGGACCATCGCCGGCCACACACCAAACGATCTGAAGAAAGCACTCGACGCCGCAATCGCAACCAAACAAGTCGATCTGCTCGACAGCTCAAAACGCACACTCGCAGAAGCAATCAAACAGAATTCCGTCCCGACGATCTACGTGAGCACGCAACCCGCCGAGCTGCTGCAAACACAGGGCGATCCGCAGGTCGCGTCAATCGAAGGCACAAACCTGATCTACATCACAAATACTAATAACGACATCTTCGTCCACACGCCTTCGCAGGACCACTACATCCTGCTTTCCGGTCGCTGGTTCAAGTCGCAGTCGATGCTTGGCTCATGGCTGTACGTCAGCGGTGAAAAACTACCTGCTGACTTCGCGAAGATCCCGGCCACGCACGCTAAAGCTGCCGTGCTCGTCTCCGTGCCCGGAACGCCGCAGGCGAAAGAAGCATTGATCGCCAACGCTATTCCACAAACCGCCACGATCACACGAAGCGCGGCTTCCTTAAACGTGAGCTTCGACAGCTCGCCGCAGTTCAAACCGATCGAGAGCACCACGCTGATGTATGCAACGAACACGTCAATCCCGGTGATCAGAGTTGACGCACACAGCTATTACGCCGTGCAAAACGGTGTCTGGTTCGTCGCAACGTCTGCCACTGGTCCATGGACCGTCGCCACCTCGGTTCCCGTGGTGATCTACACGATTCCTGTCAGCTCACCGCTGCACTACGTAACGTACGTGAAGGTCTACGGCTCAACACCCGAAGTAGTCTACGTCGGCTACACACCGGGCTATTACGGCACGGTCGTGACTTCAAGCAGCGTCGTGGTCTACGGCACCGGCTGGTACTACCCGGCTTATGTGGGCGCCTACTGGTACGGCTGGCCCTACACTTACGGTTACGGCGCCGCGTTCACGTGGGGCGTGGCCACTGGCTGGGGACTCGCTTACGGCTACGGTTATGGTTGGTGGGGCGCCGCAACTTATTACGGCGCGTACGGCCGGGGCGGCGTCGCCGCTACGAATGTCTACGGGCAATGGGGCAACGTTGCGTATGCGGGCACGCGCGCCGCCTGGGCCAACCCGTACACCGGCAACGTCGGTTACGGCGGCGCTTACACGGGCTACAACACAGTCACCGGCGCACGTTACGCCGCACGCGGCGGCACGAATACAAACGTTTACACCGGCACGACTGTCACAGGCGGCGCGGCGGCAGCTTACAACCCAAACACGGGCCGCATCAGTGCGGGCCAGGCGGGCACCGCAAGTAACTTATACACCGGCAACTCCGCGGCCGGTGCGCGAGGAGTTAACTACAACCCGAACACAGGTGTGATTAGCGGGGGCGCCGTGGGCGGTGTCAGAGATGGCTCGACGGGCCAGGTCACCGCCGGCGGCCGTGGGTTCGCGTACAACACGCGTACTGACACGGGCGTCGCTGTTGGCAACAACAACGTGTACGCGAGCAAAGACGGCAACGTGTATCGCTACAACCAGTCATCCGGCGTGCAGCAAAAGACGAGCGCGGGTTGGGAAACGGTGCAGCGCTCTGCTGATCGGAGCTGGGTGCAGAATCAACAAAACGCACGCGGGATCGGAGAGATGCGCACGCGAGATTTCAGCTCGATGCGGGGAAATTTTAGAAGTGGGGGAGGGCTGCGTAGAAGGTAAGCAAAGTTTTTTAGAGGATTACACGATTTGCAGGATTTACAAGAACGGAATCTTGTAAATCCTGCAATCCTGTCTAAGGTTCTATTTCTCCTCTAATATGGACAGAATGTTTCCTGCCGGATCTTTAAACCACGCGATCGTTGGACCATGTGGTCCACGAGCGATGCCGCGCTCGTCGGTCTTGATGTCAGGTAGATTGTAGTGTTCGAGATTCACACCCAATCCGTTGAGCTCGTCCACTGCTGCTTCGATGTCGTCCACATGGAAATTCAGGACGGTGAAAGAGGCCGGGGTATGGTTTGGTTTCGGATATAAGAAAACGGTGTTGTTGTCCATATGAAGCTCAAGCCCCTCCGATGACTCCTTAACATCGAGCCCGAGCGTTTGACTGTAAAACTCTTTTGCCTTCTTCAGGTCGTCTACAGAAAAACTCGAAAACGCCTTCGCTTCCCTGAACACGTTTGACGCTTTCTTTCGTCCTGGCGCTGACGCCGCTTTGGTACTCATACAGATCCCCTTTCAATAAATGATGGGATCTATTTATACACACAACAACTTACAAGCGTGTCGCAGTTGTTCGATTTCGTTATTACTTTTTGGTGGCCGTCGATTTACATAATTAACAGAACTATTTGGTTCCTTTGGCAACCCGTTTTACGCGTTAAGTACATGTAGGACTGTAGGAGGTGTTCCCGACATGTTAAATCGTTATACGTATCAGGCGGCCCTCGCAGCGTCCGAAAGCATCCACTGGCGCGTTGAAGATATTATCGGAGGTGACAAGCAACTCGACTTTACGCAGCCTTTCATGCCCGAGTCGCTGGCGCAAACAGAGCCGCTTACGTTTCTCTCAAAAGACGAGAAACGCATTCTTAATCAGATCAGAGGTAATGCTTACCTCTGCATCTTCGGACTCGTAGAAGAATTCATACTGCCATTCGTATTGGACCATGCTCGTCCACAATTGCGCGGTGACGATTACCGCGTGCGCGCGTTGCTCAAGTTCGCGAGTGAAGAAGCGAAACACATTCAACTCTTCAAGCGCTTTCGCATAGAATTTGAAGACGGATTTGGCACGCTCTGCAACGTTATCGGACCACCCGAAGCTATCGCGGCCGCAATACTGGCTCACGATCCGCTCGCGGTGGCTATCACAACGCTGCACATCGAGTGGATGGTCCAGCGTCATTACCTCGACAGCATCAAGGACGATCAAGATCTCGATCCGCAGTTTAAGAGCCTGCTGAAGCATCACTGGGTTGAAGAGGTGCAACACGCGAAGCTCGACACGTTGATGGTCGAAGCACTCGCAGACGGTCGCAGTGAAGAGCAGATCATGAGCGCGGTGGAGGAGTATCTCGAGATTGGCGCGTTTCTCGACAACGGACTCCAGCAGCAAGTTGAATTCGATCTAAGCAGTTTCGAGCAGGCAAGTGGTCGCAGGTTGACCGAAAGTGAGGTGGACGAGTTTCGGCACGTGCAGTTGCGAGCCAATCGTTGGACTTATCTCGGCACCGGCATGACTCACGAGAAAGTGCTCGAGACGCTCGAGTGGCTAACGCCGAAGGCGCGGCAAAGAGTGGAAAGCGTCTCCCCGGCGTTTTGCTAAGCCGTCCACAGATTACACAGAAATCGTTCTGTGAAATCTGTGTAATCTGTGGACTAGACCTGTTTATTTGGTGGCGCGAACGTGTAATGTCAGTACGACGTCATCGCGGATCAGATTGTCAGCAGCGCCCGCGTAGTTGATCCCGAAGTCTTTCCGGTTAATCGAAAAACTACTCTCGACAGTCGCGGCATCCGGCGTCACATTGATCGTTGCCGGGAACGTGACCGCCTTCGTCACGCCATGCAGCGTCAGGTTGCCGGTCACGGTGTGACTCGCGCCATTTTCCCCGCCCGGTTTGATTGCAGTCGAGACGAACGTCGCTTCCGGATACTTCGCAACATCGAAGAAATCGGCAGTCTTCAAATGCTTCGTCAGATCAGGAGTGTCTGTCGTGAGTGAATCAGTCTTCATCGTGATATTCACTCGACTTGTCTCCGGATTACCTGTGTAATCGACCTGTCCTGAGAAATCGCCGAACGAGCCATTGTGCTTGCCAGTGACTTTCGATCCGACAAACTCGATCTTCGAATTCTGTGGTGTGATTAGATACTTCTGACCCTGTGCGGGCGCGGGCGAGGCCACTTTCGCCGCTTCACCCGTCGTTGCCTTGGTCGTGTCAGCCGCAGGATCATTACAAGCGGTGAAAAAAATCAATCCTGAGAGAATTGTAATCGCTAACCTTCGGTGCATCGTGCATTTCCTCCTTTGTTATACAGAAACTTAATGGCTCCGGCGCGGAATTGTTTACAAAGTTGAGCGCGCTGCGCCCGCGATCGGAAAGGATCGTGAGACGGTTCGACGAAAGACGAAAGCGGTTTGCTGTTTCGAGTGTAGACAGAAATCTGTGCTCCTGCTCGTTTGCGTTCTGGTCCAAACACGCGCGTCTCGTACTGACGATGCGGCTGAATGAGATGTTGTTGTCACGGACCTGATAAGTGCCGCCGTAGTTGTTGCATCCTGTCGATCCACTCACGCGTTCATCTTCTGCGAGCTTCAGTGTGACTGTCGTTCCGGCAATCACATCCGTTTCGGCGCCGGCTGGTCCGAGTGACACGAGTCGCCAGTCAATTCCTGTCAGGCCGGATTGCGCCTGGGCCAGGGTAGCCAGACAGAAGATTGCGACGGCTGCAAAATGCCACTGCGCGCGCATCAGGATTCACCTCCGGAAAACGGATAATCAGCCACAGATTACACACAGACTACACGGATTGTATAAAGAGTCTGTGTAATCTGTGTAATCTGTGGATACAATTGCGTGCATGTTTCATGACATTGCTGTTGTGGGCGCGGGCGTTTTTGGCGCCTGGAGTGCTTATCAATTAAGGCTTGCCGGCGCGTCCGTGCTGCTTGTTGACGCCTACGGACCAGGAAATAGTCGCGCCAGCTCCGGCGGCGAATCGCGCATCATTCGTCTCGGTTATGGACCAGATGAGATCTACTCGCGCTCGTCACAACGCTCGCTTACCCTCTGGCAACAACTCTTCGAAATAACTGAGCCGTTGTTTCAGAAAACGGGCGTGCTCTGGCTTGCGCATGAGCACGATGCTTACTGCGAAGCCACGCTCGCGACGTTACAACACCTCAACGCAAACTTTGAACGGCTGGATCAAGATGAACTAATCCGGCGATTTCCGCAACTCGAAGCTGGCCCAACGAGGTGGGGCATACTCGAACCCGATTCGGGGGTGCTGCTGGCGCGACGCGCCGTGCGCGCGGTGGTGGACCAGGCGCAGGCGAATGGTGTTGAGTACGTGCAGGAAGCAATCGCGCCGCCGCAACCGATGCGGGGGAAAATCAATTCGGTGCAAACGATTTCAGGTAAGGAAATCACAGCCGGACAGTTTGTTTTTGCGTGTGGTCCATGGCTGCCGAAGTTGTTTCCTGAGCTGCTGCGCGACTTGATTCATGTGACGAGACAGGAAGTGATCTTTTTAGGTGTGCCGCCGGGAGACGACAGTTTTAGTCGTGGCGTGATGCCGGCGTGGATCGATTTCAACGATCTTGTTTATGCGTTACCGAACCTCGATGGGCGTGGATTCAAGATCGCGATCGATGCGCATGGCGAGGAGTTTGATCCGGATACTGGAGAGCGAGTTGTTAGTGTTAACGGGTTGAAGGCGGTGCGTGAGTATCTGGCGAAGCGAGTGCCGCGGCTGGCGAATGCCCCGGTGATGGAGACACGTGTTTGCCAGTATGAGAATACGTCGAATGGTGATTTTCTGATTGACAGGCATCCGGTGATTGAGAATGTTTGGATCGTTGGTGGCGGATCGGGGCACGGGTTCAAACATGGACCAGCGGTTGGGGAGTACGTGGCAGGGATGATTGGAGGCGCGGGAGTAGAGGAGAGACGGTTTACGCTCGCGACCAAAGAGCGCGTCCAGCAAAGGAAGGTATATTAGACAGGATTACAGGATTTACAGGATTCACAAAATAATCCTGCACATCCTGTAATCCTTTTTAAAGGCTCGCCCGTACAGATCAGCAACGACTAAGGCTTGACGGTGGCGTTGTAATCTTCGAGCAGCTTTTGCGCGCGAATACTCGGACTGATCAGCGCCAGCTTCTGCGACCAGTCGTAGCCACTGAAAACTCCGACGACCTCGGCCTCCGAGTTGTAAACCGGACTTCCCGAAAAGCCGTCGCGGCTGTCAATCTTGACTGACCAGTACTCCTGGTTGCCGAGCATGTAGTCGCCAACAAAGCTGCCGTGACTGACGATTTTATCGCCATGCGGCCGCGCGATCAGAAATAGTTTGTCGTCTTTGTTCGGTGCTGTTTGGAACTTCGGGGTCTTGGCGTTTTTCGAGGTGCGGCACATTTCGAGCAGTGCCAGATCCGCTTCTTTGTCGACCTTAAGTACTTTAGCCCGACAGCCGTCAACGAAGACTTTTACAGAAAGCTCATCAGTCGCCTTAAACCCCAGCATTACTTTCTTGGTAGTGCTGAGGTTGCCGGAGATCACGTGATAGGCGGTCATTACCAGGCCATTGCCTACCAAAAAACCGGTTGCATACCCATTGGGTCCGACATCGAACAGAACAGAAATCGCCTGCTCCAATGGGTTCTGCTCTTTCTTCGAAAACTCTAACTCCAGCGACAATGTATACCGCTCCTGTTGCTTGAGCACGCTGCGCTGATTCTTTTTGCTCTCAGCCACACATAAAGGCGCAAGCAGAAGAATGGCGGCCATACAAGTAAGGCTGCAAAGCTTACTCTTCATCGTTGACCTCCGTTTAGGTACTAAAAGTTTGACGACTCCGTCTGTGTGGGGGAATAGACGAAGTAAAACCAGTTGTTTTGGAACTAGAAAGAATTGTCCGTGAACAAAGACCGGAGCATTTTAGGACTGGTTCTCAGGATAAGCAATGATTTTAGTGCGCGGAATTTAAATCGTTAAAAATAGCCGCAGATTACACAGATGCGGTCTTCTGTTTGGGCGCGTTGATGCGTGTGTAGTCAGGATGGAGATAGACCAGGCGGCCACCGACAATTGTCGCGACTGCCGCACCATGCATCGCGCGACCGTGAAACGGCGTGTTGCGGCTCTTCGACTTCGATCGACTCACATCGAAAACCCATTCAAGATTTGGATCCAGAAGCGTTACATCCGCGTGCGCGTTCTGTTTCAGTGAACCGCGATCCGTGAGCCCGAAGATCCGTGCCGGATTTGTCGAACACATCTGCACGACGCGCTCCAAATCGATCAGCCCGTCGTGTACGAGATCGAACGCAAGCCCGACCGCCGTCTCCAAACCCGTGATCCCAAACGGCGCCTGATCAAACTCGAGCGCCTTTTCATCGAGATGATGCGGCGCATGATCAGTTGCGATTGCATCGATCGTCCCGTCCTGCATTGCCTCGAGAACGGCGTCTACGTGTTCCCTGCTCCGCAACGGCGGACTCATTTTTGTGTTTGTGTCGTACTCGGACACAGCCTCGTCCGTGAGCGTCCAGTGATGCGGCGTCACTTCGCAGGTCACATTCAATCCGTCATGCTTTGCTCTGCGCACCGCTTCGAGGGCGCCGCGCGTCGAGACGTGGGCGATGTGAATCTTAGCTTTCGTCAGCTTCGCGAGCACACAATCACGAACAACATCGACGTCTTCCGCCGACGCAGGCATGCCGCGCAGGCCGAGAATCAGCGACCAGCGTCCTTCATGCATCACGCCGCCCGCGCTCAGTGACTGATCCTGGCAATGATCCACGATCGTCAGATCGAACCCGCGCGCGTATTCCATCGCCCGTCGCATCATCGCCGCTGACGGCACCGATCGTCCGTCGTCAGAAACCGCAACGATGCCCGCGTTCTTCATCTCGCCCATTTCCGCGAGCTCTTTGCCCTGGCTGGACTTTGTGACTGCGCCGATCGGGAAAACGTTTGCGAGCTGCGCGGCGTGGCCCTGGTCGATGATGAAGCGCGTCACCGCGGGATTGTCGTTCACGGGATCTGTGTTCGGCATCGCACAGATGCTGGTCCAACCGCCTGCTACCGCCGCCGCCGCACCCGTCGCCACAGTCTCTTTGTACTCCTGACCCGGCTCGCGCAGGTGTGTGTGCATGTCGATGAAACCCGGTGCGACGATCAAACCGGTGGCGTCGATAACGTGCGTCTGTTCGGGGACTGGCTCGCCACGATCGAGCAAACCGACGATGCGTCCGTCTTCAATCAGCAGGCTGCGGCCGCCGGTGTTAACTTGCTGCGCCGGGTCGATCACGTAACCATTTGCAATCAGCAGCTTCATAGTTTGTTTTTGTATCCACAGACTACGCAGATTCTTCGTGTTCGACGTGACTGCCGCCGGCCAGCAGGTAAAGAACTGCCATCCGCACTGCGACGCCGTTTGTAACCTGGTCGAGAATCAACGAGCGACTACCGTCCGCAATCACCGAAGAGATCTCGACGCCGCGATTCATCGGTCCCGGATGCATGACGATCGCGTCGGGCGCGGCGCGCTCGAGATGTCGCGGTTGCAAACCGAAGTGAACTGCGTATTCGCGCATCGACGGAAAGAACGCTTGATCCTGCCGCTCGCGCTGGATACGAAGGATCATCACCACGTCGGCGCCCTCGATTGCGCCTTCGAAGTGTTTCTCGATGCGCAGACCGCTTTCGACAAGCTCGGCAAATTCGTCCGGCACGAGCGTACCTGGACCACCGACACTGACGTGCGCGCCGAGTTTTGTGAGCAGGTAAATGTTCGAGCGCGCGACACGTGAATGCAGGATGTCGCCGACAATCGCGACCTTCAGACCTTCAATCCGGTCTTTGTGCTCACGAATCGTGAGCGCGTCGAGCAACGCCTGCGTGGGATGCTCATGGGAGCCATCACCTGCGTTAACAATCGGCGCGTTAGTCATTTTTGCAAGATGCTGTGGCGCGCCGGCCATCGAGTGACGGATGACAATGCAATCGGGCGCCATCGCTTCGAGGTTACGCGCCGTGTCGAGCAGCGTCTCGCCTTTCGAGACGCTGGACGTTGAGACACTAACGTTCACGGCGTCCGCCGACAGGCGTTTTGCTGCGATCTCGAAGGATGTTCTGGTGCGCGTGGAAGGCTCGAAGAAGAGATTGATCACGGTGCGGCCGCGCAGTGCGGGAACCTTTTTGATCTCTCGTTTGGAAACTTCGCGAAAACTTTCGGCGGTATCGAGCAGGTGGGTAATCTCTCCGGCTTCAAGCTCGCGAATGCCAAGCAGGTGGCGGCGGTTGAAAGTTGCTTCCATGTTTATCTGGCACAAAAAAAGCGGCCCGAGGCCGCTTCGTTACGCCGTCTCTGACGGCCGCTCGACGATTACCACTCCTTCTTCCTCGTCAAACTCCTGTAGCATCACTTTGATGATCTCGCTCTTCTTTGTCGGCACGAGTTTGCCGATGTAATCCGCCTGGATCGGCAGCTCGCGATGTTCCTTGCCGCGATCGATCAGCACTGCGAGCTGGACGCGACGTGGGCGACCGAAGTCGATCAGTTGATCGAGTGCGGCGCGGATCGTGCGACCGGTGAAAAGCACGTCGTCGATTAGAACGATGTTGCGATTTTCGATATCACCGGGGAGATCTGTGCGATTGACGACTGGTTTGGCGCCGACGGTCGAGAGGTCGTCACGATAAAGAGTGATGTCGAGTATACCGACTGGCGGCCGATAGCCTTCGAGATCGGCGATCTTCTGCGCCATGCGCTCAGCGAGTGGGACGCCGCGACGTCTGATTCCAACGAGAAACAGGTCGCCTGCGCCGTGATTTTCTTCGACGATTTCGGATGACAGACGCGCCAATGCCCGGTTGATGCGCGGGCCATCCATGATGCGGGCTTTCTCGACAAAATCCATGTGCGCGGATACTACCATAGCCGCAAAAGGGCACAAAAGGCACAAATGTATTTTTAATCATTTGTGGCGTATCTTATGTATCATGTAAATCCTGTAATCCTGTCTAACTGATGGTTTATCGCTCGCTGCTGCGTCCCCTTCTCTTTCGTCTCCCTGCCGAGACCGCTCACGAATTGGCATTACATTCTCTTTCGTTAGTTCCAGCGAGATTAATCGCGAAGCGCGTCGACAATCCCGCACTCAGTATCAAACGATTCGGCTTAACATTCGCGAATCCGATCGGGCTCGCCGCGGGCTTCGATAAAAACGGTATCGCATTACAACCACTCGCGGCTCTCGGTTTTGGTTTTATCGAAGCTGGCACGGTCACTTATCATCCGCAGCCCGGCAATCCACGACCGCGACTTTTTCGCCTCTCTGAAGACAAGGCGTTGATTAATCGCGCGGGCTTCAACAACGAAGGCGCCGCCGCGTTCGCCCACAGAGTCTCAAAAAATCGTCCTGACTGCGTGCTCGGCGTCAGCATCGGCAAAAGCAAGATCACGCCGCTTGAAAACGCGACTGAAGATTATCTTGCGAGCTTCGAGCTCGTTCACGACGTTGCCGACTATGTTGCCATCAACGTCAGCTCGCCAAATACGCCACAGCTTCGCGAGCTACAGCAGTCGCAGCAACTCGAAGCACTGCTTTCCGCGCTCCAAACGCGACGCAACGAGCTGCAGAAACACGTTCCTCTATTAGTAAAACTTTCACCCGATCTCGAGCGCCGCGACCTCGAAATGATTGTCGACGTGATCGCGCGCTTGCAAATCGACGGCATCATCGCAACGAACACAACCATCAGCCGCGATAACCTGCGCACTGACGCAAAGCGAATAGCGGCGTGTGGTGAAGGTGGATTAAGCGGCAGGCCTTTAAAGGACGCGTCCACACGCATGATCGCAGAGCTGTACGAGCTGACCCGCGGTCGCATTCCACTCATCGGCGTCGGCGGCATCTTCACCGCGGAAGACGCATGGGAAAAGATCACGGCGGGCGCAAGTCTCGTGCAGTTGTACACCGGCTTCATTTACCAGGGACCACGCATCGCACAACAGATCAGCGAAGAGCTTGCGAAGATCCTCGCACGCGAAGGTTTTTCTAATTTGGACGCCGCGGTGGGCCGCCGCGCAAAGGAACTAACAAAGCCATCCACAGATTACACAGAAGAAAAATAATCCGTGTAATCTGTGGATGGCTTTCGGAGGAGAAATGCCAACGAAAGATAAACTGATAATCGCACTCGACGTCGAAACACCCTCGCAAGCCCTCGACCTCGTGAAACAACTCCACAGCGTCGCGGGCATGTTCAAGGTCGGCTCTCAACTCTTTACCGCCGCGGGCCCGCAAATCGTCCGCGACATCATCGCGCATGATTCAAAAGTATTTCTCGATCTGAAGTTCCACGACATCCCGCACCAGGTCGCCGGGGCCGCACGGTCCGCCGCCGAGCTCGGCGTCTCGTTATTTACCATTCACGCGAGCGGCGGCAGCGAGATGATGCGCCGCGCCGTCGATTCTGTTAACGAAGTCGCAGCGAAAATCGGCATGCGTTCAGCCGTGCTCGCCATCAGCGTCCTGACCAGTATCGACGAAACGATACTCGCGGAAATCGGTGTGACTTCGACTCCGGCAGAATCGGTGCTGCGACTGGTAAGATTGGCCGAAGCTGCGGGTGTCGATGGCGTTGTCGCTTCACCTCAGGAGATTGAAACCATCCGCAAAACAGTCTCGAATCCGGAGTTTCTCGTCGTCACTCCCGGAATTCGGCCAACTATAAATGAGCCTGGCGACCAGAAGCGCGTTGCGACACCGTCCGCAGCCATCGCCGCGGGCGCGAGCTATCTCGTAGTCGGCCGGCCAATCACTAGCGCCGCAGATCCCCTCGCCGCCGCCGAAAAAATCCTCGACGAGATGCTTTTGTAGTCGTTTGTGCCTTTGCGTCTGACTTTATGCCTTTTTGTGACACTCTTTTCTTTGTGCTTTTTTGTGGCACGAACGGAACTGATCAATAAAGGTAGCGTGTAAAATGTTGGCGGCGTAGCCACTATTTGCCCAACTATCAATTAAAAACTATCATGCCACGGTGAATCGCAGCTTGAAACCCCCTTATATTTCCAGCCTAATCATCCTCTTTCTGGGATTCGTCTTTCCATTGTTCGGCCAGGGAAACGGTGGCCAAAATGGCGGGCAGGCTCCGGCTCCCTTTTCTACCGCGCCATATCGTGTTGGTGAGCGGCTGACTTACAACGTCTCGTTTTCAAATTTTCCTGACGCGGCGCACGTTGAGGTTGAGGTCATGTCGCGTGGTATGCACTTCGGTCGTGAAGCTGTGCAACTACGAGCTCACGTCGAGACAAATGGCGTCATCAACGTCGCGCTCTTCGCAATAAACAACGACTACACCACGTATGTCGATCCTGCGACGGGACTGCCGTTTCGCGCCGAAGAGTCAGCGCGCGACGCGATTCGATCGGCCGATTCGGTGCAGGATTTCAGCCAGCCCGCGGGTAACGAAGCAATCCCTCCGAAACAAAGAGGCTTCCCCGGGACTTACGATTTTCTCTCCGCTTTTTACCGCGCCCGTGCGCTGCCGCTCGCTAGTGGCGCTGTCTACGATCTGACTGTTCGTGGTCAGGGAGTTGACTACCACGCTGAGTTGAAAGTGGTCGGACGCGATGTGATCAGAACGAACGTGGGATCGTTTTCGACGATTGTCACGGAAGTGAAAGTCAGCGGATCTCCACTCAGGAATTTAAAAGTCTATTTCACCGACGACGAGCGGCACGTGCCTGTACTTATCACCGCGCGTGTACGCTCCGGGGATTTGAAAGCCGAGCTCGCAGGCTCTGAGCTGGTCAAGGTGCCGGATTTACCGCCGGCGCAAACGTCACCACCGGTCGTTGCCACGCCCGCTCCGATGCCGGCAACTCCGCCCGCGTTGAGCGAGAACTTGCCCTTCAAAATCGGTGAGCAGCTCAACTACCAGGTGTTCATCGGCAGCAATAATACGCCGATGGGTCTCGCAACTTTTCAGGTGCGCGGGCGCCAGCGTTATTTTGATCGCGACGGTGTGTTTCTGAACGTCACTGCGCAAACAACGGGCGCGGCTGCGGCACTCTTCGTTGCACGTGATCAGATCGATTCATATGTCGATCCGAAAGCGTTGTTGCCGTTTCGCACGGTGATGAATTTAGTCGAGGGCCGGCGGCGCTTGAACCAAACGCTGACGGTGAATCAGGACACCGGAGTTGCGACCAGCGAAACCGGTACGCGTATCGAGATGCCGATTGGCACGCACGATTACGTGTCTTTCTTCTATGTGCTGCGCACTTTCAATTTCGCAGCGAAAAAGAAACACGCGCTGGCTGTGTTAGTCGAGAACAAACCGAAGACGTTGTTTGTCGAGGCGCAAGAGCGTGCGTCGATTCAACTAGGCAATCGCACGGTGCCGGCGCTCGCGTTGTCGATCACGACTGACGATCCACAGCCGGATAAATATCAACTGCGACTCTGGATCAGCGAAGATCGCCAACGCCTGCCACTACGAGTAACCTGCATGACCAAACTCGGTCCTCTGCGCGCCGACCTCGCGATCATCCCCACCACTCCTCAATAAGAAGCAGTACACAAAAGGCACAAAAAGCACATAACGATCGAAGTCGGCGCGATCAGTTCCCTCGGCGCGCTCTCTTCTCTGTTATGTGACTCTGTGCCTTTTGTGTACTAAATGATTTTGAAATCTATTTTCAACTAGGCTATACTGCCCTGCCATGCTGAACTCATTCATCATCGTCTTGCGTGAAGGCTTTGAGTCGATCCTGCTCGTCGCCGTTATTCTCGCTTACCTCCGCAAATCAGGACAAAAGTGGCTGACTTCCTACGTCTTTATCGCCACCGCCTCGGCTCTCGCGGCCAGCGGCGGGCTTGCTTACCTGCTCAACACGGGCGTGGACGACGCCACCGTGCAAAGCATGTTTGGCCCGTTTATCGGCGGCTACATCAGCCAGTTCTTCGCGAATGAGGCGCTCCGGGAAGCGATACTCGGCGCGATTGCAGTCGTGATGGTCGGCACGCTCGTGATTCACATGTGGCGCACCGGTCCGAAGATTCAGCAACGCATGCGCGAAAGATTGAATGCAGTTTCGTCGAAGAGCTCGCGTGTCGCCGCAGTGGCGGGCGTGTTCCTGTTTACGTTCCTGATGATTACGCGCGAGGGCATGGAAACAGCCCTGATGTTGATGCAGGTGAAGGATCCGAACCTGATTAACGGCGCGCTCCTCGGACTACTTGCCGCGATTGCGTTTGCGTTTGGGTGGGCCAAGTTTGGGCACCTGATCAATATCAAACGCTTCTTTCAAGTCACAGGCATCTTCCTGCTGCTCTTCATGGTCCAGGTGAGCATCTATTCGTTCCACGAGTTCAGCGAAGCTGGTCTGCTGCCGAATAGCGAGTTCCTGCACGAAGCCACTGAAAAGTTTTCACCCGACGGACTTTATGGCAAGTGGTTCTCGCCCATCATGGTCGGGATCTGTGCGTTGTGGCTCCTGGGCGCGTGGCTGATCGATCGCAGGAAGACTACGCAGACAACATCTTCGCCAGCTCGCGTTTCAACAACTTCCCTGTCGGACCTTTCGGAATATCCTCAACAAAGTGCACCGTCTTCGGGCATTTGAAATCCGCGAGCCGCGCTTTGCAGTAGTCGATCACTTCCTGCGCCGTCGTGTGCGCGCCCGGCTTTAGCACGACCACTGCCGCGACCTCTTCACCGTACAGATCATCTTTAACACCCACTGCCGCGGCCGCTGCGATGTCAGGATGCTGGTACAGCACCTCGTCGATCTCGCGCGGGTAGATGTTTTCGCCGCCACGAATGATCATGTCTGACTTGCGATCGACGATGTAATAAAAGCCATCTGCATCGCGATAGCCGATGTCGCCCGTGTGAAACCAGCCGTTGCGAAACGCGGTCGTGTTCGCGGTGTCGTTTTTGTAGTAACCCTTCAGGATGTTCTCGCCGCGCAAAACGATCTCGCCCAATTCGCCGTCCGGCACCTCCCGATCGGCATCGTCGACGACGCGCATCTCGTTACCGATCGGAACCCCACACGAGCCCGGACGACGACGCTGATCGGGTGGATTGAAAGTCGAGCGACAAGTCGATTCAGACAGGCCGTAGCCTTCGATCACCAGACACTTGAACGTCTCCTCAAAACGTCGCAGCACTTCCGCAGGCACAGGCGCCGAGCCACACATCGCAAAGCGTAGCTGATCGGTCTTGAGTCCTTCGGGAACTCCGTCGGGATACGTGCTCAATAACATCGAGAGCATCGTCGCTACTGATCCAAACGACGTGATTTGATAATCAGAAATGATCTGCCAGAAACGCGACGCTGAAAACTTCTGACTCACGACGGTCGAGCCGCCCGCGTAAAGGGCCGACATCGTTGTCACTGAAACCGCGTTCATGTGAAACAGCGGCATCATCGTCAGTAGTCGATCCGTTTCCGTGAAGCCGAGCCAACCGCTGATCTGGCGCGCGTTGGCGATCACGTTGCAGTGCGTGAGCAGGCAGCCTTTCGGTTTGCCCGTCGTGCCTGACGTGTAGATGATGATCGCCTCGTGATCCGCATCGATTTCCGCAGTTGGATCTGCGCTCGTGATTTCTTCGCGCGTCGCGTCTGCTTCATTGTCAAAAATGACGATGGCTTGCAGCGTGGTGAGCTCGTCGCGAATCGTCTCGATCAACGGCAGAAACTCGGAATTAACGAGCAGCGCGCGGGCTTCGGAGTTTGAGATCACGTAGGCGATCTCCTGAGATTTCATGAGTGAGTTGATCGGTCCGGCGAGTGCTCCGATCTGCCAGCAAGCAAAATAGGCGATGACGTACTCGACGCTGTTCGGCAGCAACAGGCTCACGACGTCGCCCTTCCTCACGCCCTTCGCAGCGAGCATCCGCGCCGTGCGCAGGACCGCGGCTTCGAATTCTTTGTAAGTGAACTGGCGCTTGTCGATTTCCGAAAAGAGGAAGAGTTTGTCGGGCGCGGCGCTGACGCGCTCTTTGAGCAGTTCCGGAATACTTCGAGGTTCCGCAATCATAGCGACTTATTAAGCCACAGATGAACACGGATTAACACCGAGACGTGATATATTCCTGCACTCGTATGAATACTTATCGCAATTTTATCGGCGGCAAATGGATCGAGTCTTCGTCCACCCGCACCGCGCAAAACATCAACCCGGCCAACACTGACGACATCCTCGGAGAAATTAGGCAGGCGACCCGCGAGGAAGCACGCGCCGCCGTCGAATCTGCCGCTGGCGCGTTTCGCGGATGGCGCGCGACGCCCGCACCTGCTCGCGGCAAGATCGTCGCCAGGGCCGCACGCTTGATGGAGGAGAACAAGGAAGAGCTGGCCCAACTACTCACGCACGAAGAAGGCAAAACGATTGCCGAGTCGCGCGGTGAGTTGCAACGATCGATCAACGTCGCGGAGTTTTGCGCGGGCGAATCGCGACGCATGACCGGCGAGACGATCCCTTCAGAGTTGCCGTTGAACTTTGCCTACACGATCAAACAACCGCTCGGTGTAGTTGCCTGTGTGACGCCGTGGAACTTTCCCGTCGCGATTCCAGTGTGGAAGATCGCGCCCGCGCTCGTCGCCGGCAACACCGTCGTTTTTAAACCGGCATCGATCACGCCTGCGACCGCGGTTCGCATCACCGAGGTCTTCGAAGCCGCCGGCATACCGCCGGGCGTTTTGAATCTCGTACTCGGCTCCGGCTCAGAAGCCGGCGACGAGATCATCAATCATCCGGCAGTCAAAGCGATCTCTTTCACTGGTTCGAACGGCGTCGGTATTCGACTTTACGAACAGGCATCGCGACGCGGCGCTAAGGTCCAATGCGAGATGGGCGGAAAGAACCCTGTCGTAGTTCTCGAAGACGCTGACATGGACCTCGCGGTTGAATCCACTGCACAGGGCGCGTTCGGATCGTCAGGCCAGCGCTGCACGGCAACGAGTCGCGCAGTCGTAGTGGACCAGGTCGCCGACGAGTTTGTCGAGCGTCTCGCGAAGCGGGCGAAGTCGATGCGTATCGGTCCTGGATCAGATCCGGCGACGGAGATGGGACCGACTGTCGATGAGAACCAGTTCAACACCGTCCTCAGCTACATCAACATCGGTCGTGAAGACGGCGCCACACTCGTTTGCGGCGGCTCACGCGCAACGGGCGACGGGCTCGACAAAGGTTACTTCGTGCATCCCACGGTCTTCGATCGTGTCACGCCCGACATGCGCATCGCGCGCGAGGAGATCTTTGGTCCAGTGTTGTCAGTTTTGCGCGTGAAGGATTTCGATCACGCGATGGAAGTCGCCAACGATTCGGAGTACGGCCTTTCGTCGTCGATCTTTACGAACGACGCCGCGCGCATCTTCCGTTTTGTCGACGACATCGAGACCGGCATGACGCACATCAACTCTCCCACGACCGGCGGCGAAGCGCACATTCCTTTTGGCGGCTCAAAAGGCACCGGCATCGGCGATCGCGAACAAGGCTCAACCGCGCTCGATTTCTACACCGAATTGAAAGTGGTCTATGTCGACTACACCGGCCGCAAGCGCGAGGGAAATCTCTATTAACGGAGAATCATCGTTGCTGAAATCAACTGTACTCGCCGTCTTGCTTGCGTGCGCCAACACCGCCGCGGCGCAAACAAACCGCAGCGTCTACACGCCAATCGGCGACAAACAATGCCGCACCATCAAATCACACGAAGCAGGCGACGACGGCTTCGAAGCCCGCTGCCGCGGCACTGCCGGCTATAACTTGATCCTGAGCGAAGGCGATCTGCGCCAAAACATAACAGTGATCACACCGAAAGGCGCGAAGCATTCACTCGATCTCTGGGATGTTATCAGCGGCGGCTTCTCGAGTGTTGGCCCAAAAGCTGAATGGCGTCTCAAAGCGTCGCTGCCGGTCGCATTGATCCTTCGCTACAACGCGAACGAAGATCCCGAAAAGCCTGAAAAACAAACTTCGTACCTGGCCGTGACCAAGATCACAGCAACAGAGATCTGCGTCACCGATAAAATATCGCCTGGTCCAACAGCAAACGAGGACGCGCGTCGCGCCGCCGACGCCTCCATTACGAAACCATGTCTTAAAACCGGAAATCCGTAATCAAATCCGTGAAATCCGTGGTTAAAAACGAATGAAAACTCTAATCAAGAATGGCCGCGTCGTCACCGCAGTAGACGATTACAAAGCAGATATTCTCATTGAAGACGAGCGCGTGTCCGTCATCGGCAATAACCTCCAGATGGAAGCTGATCAAACGATCGACGCATCCGGCAAACTCGTCATCCCCGGCGGGATCGATCCGCACACGCACATGGAGCTGCCGTTCGGCGGCACTGAATCGTCCGACGACTTTCGCACCGGCACCATCGCGGCCGCACACGGCGGCACCACGAGCATCATCGACTTCGCCGTCCAGTACAAAGGCCAGTCACTGATCGAAGGCATCGACAACTGGCATAAGAAAGCCGAAGGCAAAACCGCTGTGGATTACGGCTTCCATCTCATCACCACCGAGCTCGAAGACAAACAGATCGAAGAGCTCTATACCGCGATGGATGAAGGCGTGACGAGCTTCAAAATGTTCATGGCGTATCCGGGCGTGTTCCTCGTCGACGATGCGACGATCTTTCGTGCGATGTCGGCGGCGGGCCAGCGTGGCGGCCTGATCTGCATGCACGCGGAAAACGGAATCGTCATCAACGAGATCATCAAACGCGCACTCGCGCAAGGCCGGACCGCGCCGAAGTATCATGCGTTAACGCGCCCGACAGTCGCCGAAGCCGAAGGCGTGCATCGCGCGATCGCGATCGCGGAAATGGCGGAGTCGCCCGTGTACATCGTCCACCTCTCGTGCGCCGACGCGTTGAACCAGGTCCGGCAGGCGCGCGATCGCGGCATTCCGGCGTTCGCGGAAACGTGCCCACAATATCTCTTCCTCTCGCTCGACAACTACGACGAGCCCGGATTCAACGGCGCGAAGTATGTGATGACGCCGCCACTGCGCGAAAAGTCTAACCAGGATGAGCTGTGGAAAGGCTTGAAGATGGACGATCTCCAGGTGATCTCAAACGATCACTGCCCGTTCTGCATGAAAGAGCAGAAGGAGCTCGGCCGCGACGACTTCACGAAGATCCCGAACGGCGCGCCGGGTGTCGAGAATCGTGTACCGCTCATCTACAACGGCGGTGTAGTCGAGAATCGCATCAGTCTCAATCGTTTCGTCGAGCTCACTTCAACCGCGGCTGCAAAAATGTTTGGCCTGTTTCCGAAGAAGGGCACAATCGCAGTCGGCTCTGATGCTGACATCGTGATCTTCGATCCTGATAAGGAACAGACGCTCAGCGTGAAGACGCAGCACATGAACTGCGATTACAACGCTTACGAAGGCAAGAAGATCAAGGGCGTGGTCGAGACTGTGCTCTCGCGCGGCAAGGTTGTGATTGATCAAGGAGAGTTCAAGGGCAAAGCAGGTGATGGACAATTCCTGAAGCGCGGTACGTGCGTGAACATTTAAAACAATATGACAACTGAATCCCCCGCCACTCAACGCGATTTCGTGGAGTTACACACCGACGTTTCGCACAGCCCACTCTGGAATCGCGATCTCGCACCGACCACAATCAAAGAACGAACCTGGTCCACCTGGAACATCGCCGCTCTCTGGATTGGCATGAGCGTCGTGATCACCACCTACACGCTCGCGGGCGGGTTTATCGAAGCGGGCATGAACTGGTGGCAGGCGATGATCACGATCCTGCTCGGCAACACGATCGTGCTGATCCCGATGATCCTCAACGCGCACGCGGGTACGAAGTATGGCGTGTCGTTTCCAGTGCTGAGTCGTGCGGCATTTGGAACGAAGGGAGCGAACATACCGGCGATGCTGCGCGCAATTGTCGCGTGTGGCTGGTTTGGCATTCAAACGTGGATCGGCGGCACAGCGATCGATGTACTTTTCGGCGTGATGTTTCCAGCGTGGAGCGCTTCGCTTGGAACAACGATTCTTGATGTCGCGCTTCACACGTGGATCGCATTCTTCCTGTTCTGGGGTATTCAGGTCGTCATCATTCTCAAAGGCGTCGAAGGCATTAAGTATCTGGAGACATGGTCGGCGCCACTTTTGCTTGGTGGTGGCCTCGTGTTGCTGATCTGGGCTGCGTGGCGCGCCGGCGGCCTCGGACGTGTATTAACAGAATCGTCTGCACTGCAAAAGCAACAGGGAGAGTTCTGGCAAATATTTCCCGGTGCACTCACTGCTTCAGTCGGTTACTGGGCCACATTGAGCTTGAACATTCCGGACTTCACGCGTTACGCGCGCTCGCAAAAATCGCAGATGCTGGGCCAGGCGCTCGGTCTTCCTTTGACGATGACTGCGTTTGCATTCATCGGTGTTGTGGTAACGAGTGCGACGCTTTTGATCTACGGTGTGGCGATTCCGAATCCGGTGGATCTGATGGCGCGTTTTGACAGTGTGCTGATCATTCTCTTCGCCACCGCGGTGATCTTCGCAGCACAGCTCACGACCAACATGGCCGCAAACGTCGTCTCGCCGTCAAACGATTTTTCGAATTTGAATCCACGGCTAATCTCGTACGTCACCGGCGGTCTGATCACCGCCGTCATTGGCATTCTGATGATGCCGTGGAAGCTGATGGCTTCGATGGGCGCATACATCTTCACCTGGCTGATTGGCTATTCAGGATTGATGGGCGCGATCGCGGGGATCCTAATCTGTGATTACTGGGTGATCCGGAAGCAGCGTCTCGATCTGGCCGGGCTCTTCGAAACGAACGGTCCTTATTCCTACGGCAACGGCTTCAACTGGCGGGCGATCCTCGCGCTCGTTGTGGCCATCATTCCGGTGGTTCCCGGCTTCCTGCGAGCGGCAACGACGCCCGGCGGCCAGGTCAGCGATCCAAACTTCTTCGACAGCCTGTACACTTATGCATGGTTCGTTACTTTTGCTCTCGGATTCGGCATATACTACGTTTTGACGAAGACCGCGAAGGGAGAGTCAGCTTAATGCCACGCACCGTTAAATGCGCACTCATACAATGTTCCAACGCCGCCGCGACGGATCTGCCGATCGAGGAAATCAAGCGGCTGAATATCGAGAAACATCTGAAGTATATCGAGGAAGCTGCCAAACAGGGCGTGCAGATAATCTGCATGCAGGAGATCTTCACGACGCCATACTTTTGTGCCGAACAACAGACGCGCTGGTATGAAGCGGTCGAGCGCATTCCTGATGGTCCAACCGTGCGGCTGATGCAGGAAGTCGCGAAAGAGCATGGCATGGTTATAGTCGTGCCGATCTATGAAGAAGAGCTCACCGGGATCTACTACAACACCGCCGCCGTGATCGATGCGGACGGAAAGTATCTGGGCAAGTATCGCAAGAACCACATTCCACACGTAAATCCGGGCTTCTGGGAAAAGTTTTACTTCCGTCCCGGCAACCTTGGGTACCCGTGTTTCGACACTGCGTTCGCACGAATCGGCGTTTACATCTGTTACGACCGTCACTTCCCTGAAGGCGCACGCGCGCTCGGACTAAACGGCGCTGAGATCGTTTTCAATCCGTCAGCAACAGTCGCTGGACTGTCGGAATATTTGTGGCG
>DATHTI010000513.1:0-10865 GCA_035463335.1 Pyrinomonadaceae bacterium
TCGGCTCGATCTCCTGCTCGTTTCCATTCTCGTCGACGAGCTTGCCGCTGATGAACTCGGGGCGATCGCGATCGTTGTACTTGAAGTGAATGCGCGCGCCTGATTGCGCATCCTTAGTGACGACCTGAAGTATCTTTGCTAGCGTAACGCCCGTAACGTCGAGGGCGACGAGTGCGTTCTCGAATGGCAGCAGCTCGAAGATGTCGCTGGCGCGCAGATCACCGGCCGCAATCTCGTTTTTACGCAAGCCGCCGCCGTTCATGATCGCGAGCGCGACTGGCTTGCCGAGTCTCGCTTTCGCCTGCGCTCTCATTCCGTCGCTGACGAAATTCCCGATCGTGCCTGCACCCACGCCTTTTTTGGTGAGTCCCCCGTCGAGTCGTCCGATCACTTTACTTAGCTCACGGACTCGCTCGCTGTACGGCGCGAGCATTTTTTCGACGTCAGGATCCGCGGGTACACTCGCGTCGACCGGTAACAAACGCGCGCGCGGCTGACTGGTCGTTTGCTGGCACGGCTGGATCGCTGTTGCCTGTCCAAATGCAGGAACAGCGAAGAGCGTCAGAGCAACGGCGCAAAGTAGTGTTTTTATTTGCCTGTTAGTCATTGACCTGAAGGAAGAGCTTGCATAGTATGTCGCACCACGCGGCAAACAGGCAAACTCTTGCTCTACAACACCTGCACTAATGAGGAGGAACACGTTGGCTACTTCATCAGCCCAGTTCGACTCGGAGTTTAGTAATCCTAATCTCGCCGTCCTTATTTCAGAGGACCAGATTGCAGCGCGCATCAAAGAGCTGGGGGCGCAGATCACGCGCGATTACGCCGGACTGAATCCACTGCTCATCGGCGTGCTCAAAGGCGCGTGCTTTTTTCTCAGCGATCTGCTGCGCGCGATCGATACGCGTCTGAGTATCGAGTTTATGGCGATCTCGAGCTACGGATCCTCGACGCGAACGTCAGGCGAAGTCCGCATCATGAAAGACCTCGACGTGCCGATTGAAGGCCGGCACATTCTCGTGGTCGAAGACATTGTCGATACGGGACTGACGCTCTCGTACCTGCTTGCCAATCTACAGTCGCGGGGCGCTGCGAGTGTTAAACTGGCGGCCCTGCTCGACAAGTACGAGCGGCGGCAGCGAGAAGTGAAGATCGATTATCTTGGTTTTCCGATTCCCGACGAGTTTGTGGTTGGCTATGGTTTGGATTTTGCCGAACGATATCGCAACCTGCCGTTCATAGCAGTGCTCAAGAATCCAGAAGCGTAGGAGAAAACAAACGTGAAGAAGTTTTTCTTTTTAACTGTTGTGTTGCTCTTTGCCGTCTCGGCGCAGGCACAAACTGATTTCTCGAAGGTAGAAGTCAAAGCGACCAAAGTCGCGGGCAACGTTTACATGCTCCAGGGCGCGGGCGGCAACATCGGCGTCTCTGTTGGTGACGATGGCATTTTGATCGTCGACGATCAGTTTGCGCCACTTGCCGACAAGATCCGCGCCTCTTTGAAAGGACTTGCCGACAAGAAACTGCGCTTCATTCTGAATACTCACTGGCACGGCGATCACACGGGCAGCAACGCCGTATTTGGACCAGAGGCCACGATCATCGCGCACGATAACGTCCGCAAGCGCCTCTCCACGGAACAGCGATCGACCGTCTTCAACCGGACGACGCCGCCATCGCCCAAAGAAGCGCTGCCGGTAATCACTTTCAATAATTCTCTGACTGTACACTTCAACGGTGAAGAGATTCGCGCGATCCACTTCCCGCAGGGCCACACAGACGGCGACAGCGTGATCTTCTTCACCTCATCGAATGTGGTCCACCTCGGTGATGATTTCTTCGCGGGAAGCTTTCCATTTGTCGATTTGGAGAGTGGTGGAACGGTTGAGGGATTGACTAAAAACATCGGCGAGATCATTGCGAAAATACCCGCCGACGCGAAACTCATTCCCGGGCATGGTCCAATCTCGACGGTGGACGATCTGAAGAGCTATCACCGCATGCTCCAGCAGACCAGCGAGGTCGTGCAGCAGAAGATAACCGCCGGGAAGACCCTGGATCAGATCAAGACCGAGGGCCTGCCGGCCGAATGGGAATCGTGGGGCAAAGGCTTCATCAAAACCGATCGCTGGGTCGAAACAATTTATAAGAGTCTCACCGCCAAGAAGTAAGTAGCCACAAAAAGGCACAAAAAGCACAAATCCATTTTTTGTGCCTTTTGTGAACTAATCTCTTATGGATTCTAAAAAGCTGGTACCTGCACTGAGGTTGATACGAAAGTTGGCTGCGATCGTTTGGCCGATGTCGGCGAGCGAGTCGCGGGTGCCTAGATTGACTCCGCCGCGGGCGGCCTTGCCGTAAACAAGGAGAGGGGCGTATTCGCGGGTGTGATCGGAGCCGCGGAAAGTGGGGTCGTTGCCGTGATCCGAGGTGATTATCATTACGTCGTCATCACGCATTGCGGCCTCGATCTCCGGTAGTCGCCCGTCGAAGTGCTCGAGGGCTTTTGCGTAGCCTTCGGTGTCGCGGCGGTGGCCGTAGAGCATGTCGAAGTCGACTAGGTTTGAGAAGATCAGGCCGCGCGTCGAATCGCTCAGAGCTTTGATCGTTTGATCGATTGACTGCTCGTTGTTCTTCGCCGTCAGGTCTTCAGTGACGCCCATCGAATCGTAAATCGACGCGATCTTCCCGATACAAACAACATCCAGATCTTCATCTTTGAGCGCCGGCAGCAGGTTCTCGCGCGGCGGTGGCACGGCGTAATCGTGGCGATTCTCAGTGCGATAAAACGATCCGGGCTGACCGAGGAACGGACGCGCGATCACACGTCCGACTTTGTGTTCGCCATCGAGTAGCCGCCGTGCAATCTCACAGATCTCATAAAGTCTCTCGAGCGGTATAACTTCCTCATGCGCAGCGATCTGGAAAACTGAATCCGCAGATGTGTAAACGATCGGCTTACCTGTTTTGACGTGCTCCTCACCAAGCTGCTTGATGATCTCAGTACCCGACGCCGGGATGTTCCCGAGTATTCCGGGCACGGAAGTCTCACGAACAAACTTGTCGATCACGGCCGCCGGAAACCCATTCGGATAAGTCGGAAACGCATGGTCCAGGATGATGCCCGCCATCTCCCAATGACCCGTAGTCGTGTCTTTCCCATTCGAACGCAAAGCACAACGACCATACGAGCCGCTAAGCTGGTCCAATGGCGGCACTGATTGCAGCGGCCGGATGTTGCCGAGCCCGTATCGTTGCAAATTAGGAAGTCGCACGGGCCGCGACTCGAGAATATGACCAAACGTGTCAGCACCGGCGTCGCCCCACTCCGGCGCATCAGGCATTGCACCAATGCCTGCGCCATCAAGAACGATTAGTAGGACGCGGTTGAAGGGGAACGAAGTGGGCATCAAGTGTTCATTCTTTCGGGGCGTAGTATCCATCGCGCGCGCGCACCTGTGCTTTATCTTTCACGCCGCGCACTTCGAGTTTGATTGAACGAAACTTTCCGTCGCGAGTTTTATTGGTTGGATAGTAGCCGAGACTGTAGAGCGTGCCGATGTCCGCAGCTACACGCGCGAATGCCGCACGCGCGTCGGCGAGCGTTGCGGCTTCGAAACTTCTTCCACCGGACGTGCGCGCCAGATCATTCATCTCTTTGCGAGCGAGGTTGTAGAGCGCGCGACTGATCGACATCCGCTCAAACGGACCCATCTGGCAGAAGCTGTTGAAATTCTCTTCCTTTGCCTTCGGGAAGAAGAGCTCGCGGTAGCGTTGTATCTGTTTCTGCGAAAGCGCGAGCTGCCCGTCGTCCTGGCAGTCTTTCATCAGTCGATCTTCGACGAAGTCTTCCGTGTTTACCTGGATGAAATAACAGGCGATCCCCGCCCGCGCGAGCTTGATTTTCGCGGTCGCGAAATCGGTGTTGCTCGACGAGTCGACACCATCAGTCAAGGCAACGATGGCACGACGTCCACGAAGATCATCCTTTGCGGGTTCGCGGAAAATACTATCAGCGACTTTCTCCAGCCCGTCATAGTAAGGCGTGCCCTGGCTAGCGCCCAAACTGTCGATCGCAGCTCGCAACGATTCGCGATCGTCAGTGAGCGGCGACAAGACTTCGACTACCGCGATCGGTCTGTCCACAGTCCGCGCCTGGTTGAAGGCAACAACTCCGACGCGATCTCCCGGACGCAACGCTTCGATAAAGCTGTTTGCGGCTGCACGTATCAACGCCACGTCATCGCGGGTTGAGCCCGAGGTATCGAGCAATAGTGCGATTTCGAAAGGCGTGTCAGTGGTGCCGAAGTTGGTGATGGTCTGCGGCTGGCCATCTTCGATGAGACGAAAGTTCTCCGGCTTCAGACCTGACAACGGGCGCCCCTGGCCGTCAGTGACAACTGCCGGAACAGACACGAGCTGTGTTTCCACTCGGACAACATCGCCCTCATCAACCTCTTCGGAGGTAGATGCCGGTGGAGTGGGCTTCGCTTCAGGAGTCTGTTGAGAGGAGCCATTGACGCGCCGCGGTCGCTGCGCGGGCTGTTGCGTGATCTGCTGGGCCGCGACGCACACCGTGACCAAAAGAACGAGGAGAACGAGTAAGCCGGGCAAACGGCGAGAAAGCTTTGTAAGTACTTGCATAGCGACAAACTGATGGGCTCTCGTGTGAAAGAATATAACAAGCCGCAAAGAGGCACAAAATGCACAAACGCTTTCATTAACTCATTTGTGCTTTTTATGCCTTTTCGTGGCCTTGACAGGCTTGCCTCGTTCTCATAGCATGACGATTCCGTTTGATATCGGGATTGACGGCAGGGTCGGTCCCACACGAAGGCACGTACGTCAATGGTAGACGGCTTCCCTTACAAGGAAGAGGTTGGGGGTTCGAATCCCTCCGTGCCTACCAAACGAAAACAGTTCTTTGCGGAGTCGTAGTTCAGTTGGTTAGAACGCCGGCCTGTCACGTCGGAGGTCGCGGGTTCGAGTCCCGTCGGCTCCGCCAGTTTTCCCAGTAAGCCTCGCGAGAGATTTGTCTCCTAGCAAGTCATCTCTTCCGTTTAACTCCCAAACCCTACGTCGTCATGATTCCTGACGGCACGGACGCACAAAAGTATTTTAGCTTCGCCGATTCACTGAAACTCGATGTTGAATCGCTCGTCTGGAGCAACGCGGACGTAAAACCCGGCTCGCTGGCATCGATTGCGAAACCATCTCATTTACAAGTTACTAACGAGGGACTCATCTTCGAAAAATGGTCGGGAGTTCCCAAAAACACGGGCACTCCGTAAAAAATTTTCCGCCGCGCTTGACCGCGCGGCAGTTTTGGCTACAATTCAACCCAACGGTGAATGTGGTTGCCGGGGTGAGGACGGTAACCAATTGAGGCTGAATGCCTCCGCCAACCTTGAGAGGCCGGTCCAAAACCGGCCTTTCGGTTTTTAGCCACAAAAGGCACAAAAAGCACATAACAGAAGATGATATCGGTCGCGGAGGCTATTCAGATTGTTAGGCAGCAGACAGGGACGCTGGCTGCAGAACACGTAGCGTTGGAAGAGGTTTTGGGGCGGGTGCTGGCGACGGATGTCGTGGCTGATAGTGATTTGCCGCCGTTTGACCGGGCGCAGATGGATGGGTATGCAGTGCGCGCGCAGGATGTGACAGCAGCGCCGGCGCGTTTGCGAATAGCAGGCGAGGCGGCGGCGGGACGGGGGTGGCATCACGAGTTGGGAGAAGGCCAGGCCGTGCGCATCATGACTGGCGCGCCGGTTCCCGCGGGCGCCGACAGTGTGCAGCAGGTTGAGTTAACTACCGAGCTCAAAGATGGAACGGTGGTTGAGATGCTGGAGGCTGTTGAGTTAGGAAAGTCGATTGTCAAACGCGGCTCAGAAATCAAAGCGGGTGAAGTTGTCTTACCTAGCGGCACAACCATCAATGCTGCCATGATGGCTGTGCTGGCTGCGTTTGGTTATGCGCAAGTGGAAGTGTTTAGAAAGCCGCGCGTCGCTGTACTCGCAACAGGGTCTGAGCTCGTCGCAGTCGATCAAAAGCCGGGTCAGGATCAGATTCGCGATTCCAACAACTACTCGATCAGTGCGTACGCTCAATTAGCCGGCGCCGTTGTCGAGCGCATGCCGCTTACGGGCGACGAAACTCACCTGCTGAAAAAACAAATAGCCGAGGCCGCTAAACGTTGCGATCTGATCGTGACTTCAGGCGGCGTGTCGATGGGTGTTTACGATGTCACCAAAGCAGCGCTCAAAGAGCTCGACGCAGAGATTTTTTTCGAACGCGTCGCACTTCGTCCCGGCAAGCCGACGGTCTTCGCGCGACTGCCAAACGGCACGCTCGTATTCGGACTGCCCGGCAATCCGGTCTCAGTTTCCGTGACGTTCAACCTGTTCGCGCGCACAGCATTGCTTTCTATGCAAGGCACAGCAGAACCCGCGTTGAAACGCGAGACTGCCGTGCTGGCTAAGAGTGTAAAGGGGACAACCGATCGTGAAAGCTATCTACCAGCGCAGCTCACGACAAACGACGATGCGGAGCTGGTGGCGTTTCCGTTGAAGTGGGGCGGCTCGTCAGACTTCGTGGCGTTTGCGTTAACGACTGCGTTGCTGATCGTTCCCGCAAATGTTAGGGCGACCGAAGCGGGATCGTTGGTGAGTGTGTTGCGATTGCCCTGACAATTTCCCGCAAGAATCCCAACCGGGGTGGCCACGGAGGGCCACCCCTACAATTAACTCAACCAGAGTGACGCGCCTAATGCACACGCAACGTTCACTGAGCTGCACTTCTGCACGATCGGCGCAACTCTCTCTGTCAATCCTTTGAAGCCAAGAAAGCCGGGCAAGCGCTCGATGCGACTAGCGATTTTTTGATCGAACAGTTCCAGTCCCTCTTTACCCGGCCAGAGCGTCGCCATCACGTAGTTTGCTTCGCCCTTCGGCTTCGCACCCTGCCCGACAGGACTCCAGAACTTACCGATGATGAAGCGCGCGAGATTACGTGAAAACTTCGTCTCAGCAAGCTTCACACGCGCTACGTTCCAGTAGAAGCTTCCATGAATCGACTCTTCCTGCACGATCCCGATCAACAGTTGTTTCAGCACGGGATGACCTGCGAGATCTGAAAGTCGCCGGTAAGCATTCATCGCCGTGATCTCGTTGATCGCGCCCCACACCATGTGCGCGCCGTGGAAATACTTTCCAAACGGTCGCGAAGCATGATCTACGAGATAACTTCCAATCGTGTACAGTCGTGGGATCTTGCGTGTCGCCTCGGCCTGCCAGTTTTTCCCGGTCGGATATCCGGCTTCTTCCAAAAACCGGTTCAGCAGGTTGCCGTGATGCAGCTCCTCGATGCTCCACCGGTCCATGAACTTTCGGATGATCGGATCTTTGCCGGTCGGCGTACGTCGCAGCTCCTGATAGTACATGTCGGTGAAGTACTCGATGTCGCGCATGTAAACGAGCACCGGTAAGAATGCCGGATTGATCGGATAATTCTTAATCTCGTTCCACTTAATATTATTGACGTACTCTTTTGATAGAGCGCGGGGCTGTCGCTCATACCAATCCAGCACTTCCTTATCCGTTTCGAACACAGGGGACCTCCGAATTTCAAATCAGTCGTTAATGTAACGATCACAGGCGAAACTACGTTCACACGCGATACTTCGGATTTATTTACCGCTTGATTTACTACTAAGAACTAACCCAGGCTCGAGATGTGGGAAGGAGAGCTTGAGAGCAACTCGGATGAGACTCTCGTCCCGGTCGGTGGCAGGATAGACGGAAACATGGTCAGATGTCGAGATCTACTTGATTGCCACATGTTTTTGTTATTAACTCTGCGCGATGACACAGCTTTCTCACGTCGATGAGCACGGCCGCGTGCGCATGGTCGATACCGCCAACAAAGAGATTACTTCGCGACGTGCAGTGGCGTCGGCCCGCGTTTTGATGACGAGCGAAACGGTGTCGGCACTGCGTGAGCATCGCACGCCAAAGGGAGATCCGCTCGAAACGGCGCGTCTTGCGGGGATTATGGCCGCGAAGCGAACCGCAGACCTGATTCCGCTCTGCCACCCGCTGCCGCTAACCCATGTCGATGTGCAGGCGACGTTGGTGGACGACGGGGTTGCGCTTGAAGCCGAAGTCTCGACGAACGCGCAAACGGGGGTCGAGATGGAGGCACTCACAGCAGTCTCCGTCGCGGCGCTCACGGTTTACGACATGTGCAAAGCGCTCGAGAAAGGGATGACTATTACGGAGGTCCGTCTGGAACACAAATCCGGCGGCAAGTCCGGCGATTACCAACGGAGTTAGTCCACAGATTGCACAGATTACACTGATTTTTCTGTGTAATCTGTGGATGGCTTTGGGGAACCTCCCCGAAGTATTGTGCGTTAATCATCCCGGCACTAAAATAAGGGCTCAAAAATTTCCGCCGAACACCGGAGAGTTAAAGATGCGATTAAGGCTTTCACAAGACGCGCGACCCCAGGCTATGACACTGCTTATCGCCGCCGCGATTTCTGTCGTGCTCTGGTTTATCCCCTTCGCTGAATTCCTGACCTATCCTTTCCGGATTTTCGTGACGTTCATCCATGAAGGCGGACACGCGCTTGCAGCGCTGCTCACCGGAAACTCGGTCGCCAGCCTGAGCGTCGCCACGAACGCGAGCGGCGAAACCTACACCACTCAGGGCGGACTCATTTCACAGGTCTTCATCTCGAGCGCCGGATACATTGGCTCGATGGCCTTCGGCGCGTTGTTGCTGATCCTGATCCGTAAAGCCGTCGCAGCGCGGATCGTGTTACTCGCCTGCGGCATTTACGTGTTTGCCCTGACTATGATCTTCGGACTTATTAAACCGCTGTTCTGGGTAAATGCGTGGTCCGGAATACCATTTACACTCGTGGCGGGATTGTTTATCTCAGTGGGACTGGTTTTGATCGCGAGGTTTGCGAGTGCGCGAGTCGCGGCTTTCTTCGTCAGTTTCCTGGCCGTACAAAGCGTACTCAACGCACTCTTCGATCTGAAAACACTCTTTACGCTCGGATTACCTTTTGGACAGCGAGTTCCGACTGACGCCGTGAACATGGCGACCGTCACCGGCATCCCCGCTCTTTTCTGGACCGTGGCCTGGATCGCCCTCGCACTCGGAATTCTCTGGTTTGCGATGCGATTCTACGTCGCCCGCCGCGAGAGCAGCTACCAACCAGATCTCCCGTTCGAGGACACGCCACCAATTTAAGCCGCGGATCTAAAACTCGTATCGATAACGCAACGTTACGCCACGTCCCGCGCCGTCGACGCCCCAACTGATCCCGCGATACGACTTGTCGAAGATGTTTTCGAAGTCGACAAACAATTCGGATCGCTCCCCAAATTTGATCGCGCCGCGCACACCAACCAATCCGTAACCCGGCAAATACGGGAACAGCGGCACGAGTGTGTTGGCATCAACCACGCGAACGCCATTGATCGTGGCGCCAAGCGGCAGCAACCGGTCCTGCACCTGCGCGAGAGTCTCACCAGTCGGAATCAGAATCCCGCCCGCATTGCCACAACCAGCAGCCGGTACAGTCGTGAGTCCACGCACACATGCACCGCGGCGGAAAAAGTTTTGAATATTCTGGCGCGAACGTGCCGCACCGGTTCTGCGATCGGCAAGATCGAGTGAAGACAATCGATTCTGCCGGCCCGACATGATCGAATAGCCTTCGACGTAAAAACGCGAGCGCGGTTGATATCGCAAACTCACAAATGCCGTGGCTGGCGGAATTCCACCCTCGACGTTCGGCGGCAGTCCATTCAGCAAACTGTGCCCGCGGATGTAAGTAAAGTTGGCCGTGCCGCTCCACTGATCCGTAAACCGCGCACGGCCGTTGAACTCAACCCCGTTGAAACGCGCGTCGTCGAAATTCACGCGCACGAGCACGGGCGTCGTGGGGGCCGACTCAACAAACACCAGCCCATTAGCGTTCTGCTCGACGATCAGCTCGCTACCAATGAACGTGCCGACTGCATTTGGCGGTAACACGAGCGCCTGATCGAAATAGACGTCACTTAGTTTCATCGTGAAGCCCGAGAGCTCGGCGCTAAAGCGGCGACTCGTGTAACGGAAACTGAGATCGAAGCTGTCGCTGTATTCCGGTTCGAGACGCGAGACGGGAATACCTGTAGAAATCGCATCTCCGCCGGCAGTCGTGCCGATGAAACCACCACGCGCAATCGCTGTCTCAGAGTTAACTTCGAAGCCCGTTCCCACTAAGCCGAGGACGCCGAGATCGGTTGTGTTAGGAGCACGGAATCCGCGCGTGTACTTCGCCGCGATATCAAAGCCGCCGGTAACCTTCACCACGGCGCCGATCCGTCCTGAGAGCGCGCTGAAACGCTGGCTGTCATCGGGAAACAAGGGCACGCCGCCTGGTCCAAGCGGCGCGTTGCTCGCGCGCGACTCATACGACGCGACGCTGTAACGCAGTGCGCCGTTGATCTGCAAGCGATCGGGAATCGCAGTGAAGTTGTCCTGGGCGAAGAAGCCGTAAGAAAGATAGCGCGCGCCATGTGGTATGCGCGGGCGTGAAGCAGCAAAGGTCCCGGTAACAGGATCGAGGGTAAACGCGGGCGCGTTGATCTTGTCGCGGTAAACATCGGCGCCAAAGAGAAACGTGTTGCGGTCGCCTGTCTGCTTGTCGAGATAGAAATTGAAACCTAAAACGTTCGTGCGCTCGCGCTGGTTTGTAATCGCGGCAACGGGGCTTCCCTGCCCGCCCTGGTTTATTCTCTCTTCGCGCTGGCCGTTGTAAGAAAAAGTAAACGAGCCGTTGTTGAAGAACCCGAGGTTCTGCCGGA
>DATHTI010000514.1:0-7232 GCA_035463335.1 Pyrinomonadaceae bacterium
ATCGGCATCATCATGTTTGCCGCCAGCGTCCCTTACGGCACCGGCTACTACCTCCCCACCCTATACGCCACCGTCTTCGGCTTCGCCATCCTCTCCGGCGCCCACTACGTCTTTTTCGTCTCCAAACTAGTAAACGAAGACCGCCGCTAAGCATATAACACACTCAAATAAAGTTGACAAGAACGCACTCAAGCTTTATATTGACCCAGCGTTCAAGGGTAAGTGTAGTTGCTGGGGATGTGAACCGTTCGGGCCCGCGGCAATCGCTTCCGTTTTCCATGAACAATTGAGTCTGGAATGTTTTTACTGAAGGAAGGTTTTTGGAGACTAAACGATGAGCAAGATTATTGGAATTGACCTAGGAACAACCAACTCGGTCGTGGCGGTGATGGAAGGGGGCGAGCCAACCGTAATCACTAATTCCGAAGGTGGTCGCACCACGCCATCGGTCGTAGCTTTCACAAAGGATGGAAGCCGCCTTGTTGGTCAGGTTGCCAAGCGTCAGGCGGTAACCAACCCGGAAAATACTGTCTATTCGATTAAGCGATTTATGGGACGTCGCTATAACGAAGTTAGTGAAGAGATCAAACAGGTTCCATATAAAGTTCAGGGCGCCGGCAGCGGTGGCGACGTGCGTATCGCGGCTGGCGGCAAAGAGTGGAGTCCCCCGGAGATCTCGGCGATCATTCTTCAGAAGATGAAGCAATCCGCTGAAGATTATCTCGGGCAGAAAGTTGATAGGGCCGTTATCACCGTTCCGGCTTACTTCAACGACTCGCAGCGCCAGGCCACGAAGGACGCAGGAAAGATCGCGGGCCTCGAAGTCATGCGTATCGTCAACGAGCCGACGGCGGCAGCGCTCGCATACGGTCTCGACAAAAAGAAAGATGAGACGATCGCAGTGTTTGACTTCGGCGGCGGCACGTTCGACATCTCGATTCTCGAAGTCGGTGAAGGCGTTGTCGAAGTGAAGTCGACCAACGGCGACACACACCTCGGCGGTGACGACATCGACGAACGTCTGATCGAGTGGATTATCGAAGAGTTCAAGAAAGATCAGGGTATCGATCTTTCGGGCGACAAGATGGCGCTCCAGCGTCTGAAGGAAGCTGCGGAAAAGGCGAAGATCGAGCTCTCGAGCACGATGGAGACCGAGATCAACCTGCCCTTCGTCACGGCAGACCAGTCTGGTCCGAAGCACCTCGCGATGAAGCTGACGCGATCGCGTTTCGAGCAGCTGGTTGATCCAATCCTGACGAGACTCAGAGGTCCGGTTCAAACAGCGCTGAAAGACGCCGGCGTCGATGCGAAGAAGATCGACGAGGTCGTGCTGGTTGGTGGTTCGACGCGTATCCCGAAGGTCCAGGAGATCGTGAAGGAAATGTTTGGCAAAGAGCCAAACAAGAGCGTGAACCCTGACGAAGTCGTCGCGATTGGCGCTGCCGTTCAGGCTGGTGTTCTTTCCGGCGAGAAGACTGACATCCTGTTGCTCGACGTCACACCACTGAGCCTCGGCATCGAGACGCTCGGCGGCGTGTTCACGAAGCTGATTGAAAGAAACACGACGATCCCAACGCGGAAGTCGGAGATCTTCTCAACTGCTTCCGACAACCAGACGTCAGTGGAAGTACACGTGCTTCAGGGCGAGCGACCGATGGCTTCGGACAATCGCACGTTAGGCAAGTTTCACCTCGTCGGTATTCCGCCGGCACCGCGCGGCATGCCCCAGGTCGAAGTTACTTTTGACATCGACGCAAACGGCATCGTGAACGTGTCAGCAAAAGACATGGGCACCGGTCGCGAGCAGAAGATCACGATCACGGCCTCTTCGGGTCTGTCGAAGGACGAAATCGACAAGATGATGAAGGATGCCGAGTCGCACTCTGCTGAAGACGTTCGCAAGCGCGAGGAGATCGAAGCGCGCAATCGCCTCGATGGACTCGTTTACCAGATGGAGAAGACGCTCAGCGAGAATCGCGAGAAAGTCGGAGCAGTTGCTTCTGACGTTGAGTCGGCGATTGCTGAAGCGAAGAAGGCGTTGGCTGAAGGTGGCGTTGAGAAGTTGAACGACGCTTTCAACCAGTTGCAAAGCGCTTCGCACAAACTGGCCGAGGCGCTTTACCAGAGTGCTCCGTCGCCGGGTGCGCAGGCAGCAGACGATCAGGCTTCGGCGGCAGGTGCATCGTCCGCGGGTGCGAGCGGTGGAGCAGATGACAACGTCATCGACGCCGAATACGTAGACGTGGAAGAGAACAAGTAAGGGCATTTCCGGTTGCTGGTGGCCGATTGAAGAGGCGGAGAAGATGTGCTCGCTCCGCCTTTTCTTCAATCGGTGCACGGCGCGCGCGATAACAAATGGCAGCAAAGCAGGATTATTACGAAATTCTCGGCATTAAGCGCGACGCCAAGCCCGATGAGATCAAGAAGGCTTACCGGCGTTTGGCGCGCAAGTATCACCCTGACGTAAATCCGGGTGATAAAGCTGCCGAGGAGCGTTTCAAGCTGATGTCGGAAGCACACGACGTGCTCTCCGATCCGAAGAAGCGATCTGTTTACGATCGCTTCGGGCAGTACTCCGAAAACCTTGCGGACGCAGCCGCGCGTGGTGCTGGTGGTCCAACAGGTGGCGGTCGTACAGCGCCAGGTTTCGACTTCACAGGGTTTGACTGGGGTAGCGGCTCAACTTCTTCTTCCGGCGGTGCCGGCAGCAGTTTCCGCGACATCTTTGCCGACTTGTTCGGTGGCGGAGCGGCGAAAGAAAAAGAGCCGCCGCGGCCGCAGCCACAAAGAGGCGCGGACATCGAGATGCCGCTGAGCCTCTCGTTCGAAGAAGCAATCAAAGGTTTGACGACAAACATCACGGTCAATCGTTCCGAGCAGTGTTCGCGCTGCAATGGTGCGGGCGATATCGGTGGACCAGTGGTGGTTTGCCCGACGTGTAAAGGTTCGGGCCAGGTGCAACGAGCGGGCGGTCGATTGAGGTTTGCGCAGGAGTGTCCGGATTGTGGCGGCACTGGACGACGTCGTTCACCATGTTCGTTGTGTCATGGAAAGGGTGTGACACCGAAAACTGAGACTGTGAAGGTTCGCATTCCGGCCGGTGTTGAGACTGGCTCGCGCGTGCGAATTCCCGGAAAGGGTGAGGGTGGCCGACTCGGCGCGCCGGCGGGCGACCTGCACATCATCACGAATGTCGGCCCACACAGATACTTCACGCGCAAAGGCGACAACATCTACGTGACGGTGCCGATCACCGTCCCCGAAGCGGCTCTCGGTGCGAAGATTGAAGTGCCGACGGTTGAAGGCAAGTCGCAGTTGCGCATTCCGCCGGGAACGCAGTCAGGTCAGAAGTTTCGACTGCGCGATCGTGGTGCGCCGTCGTTGCGCAATCCGGGCGCGAAGGGCCACCAGTTTGTTGAAGTGCAGGTGACTTTGCCGAAAGTGATTTCGGAAGAGACGAAGAATTTGCTGCGGGAGTATTCGAAGTTGAATACGACGAACCCGCGAGTGGAGATGGGATTGGAGTGAGCCGCAAGCCGAGAACATACACGATCAGCGCGGTTGCGGAGCAGTATGGAATTCATCCGCAAACGCTCAGGCTCTACGAGCGTGAAGGGCTGTTGAAGCCGTCGCGCTCGGAAGGAAACACGCGACTCTATACCGATCCGGATCTCGAGAGATTGGAATTGATTCTTTCGTTGACGCGCGATCTGGGCGTGAATCTTGCGGGTGTCGAGATCATACTCAACATGCGCGAGAAGATGGATGCGATGCAGCAGGAGTTTGAGCGGTTCTTCCAATACTTGCAATCGCATGCCGACGAGCTGACGAATTTCGAAGCCGCGCCGGAGGGAAGTGACGCCCTTGTCCCTCTGACTCGTGCCGCTGCACTGAGACGTCGTTCGACACGTCAATAGTCAAATCCGTACCTAATCCGCTTAAATCCGTGTTAAAGTCCTCCCGCTTTAACAAACCTCACTAGGAGTTACAAACGATGACCTCACGTCTCACACTTCTCACTATTCTTCTGTTCACTTTCAACGTCAACGCACAAGACCTCGACACAGTCACAATCGCCGGTCGCATCATGGACCAGAACGGCGCTGTGGTTCCGGGCGCTGAAGTCCAGGCGACGCTGGTCAAAACGCGACTCAAGCGCACGACGACAACAGATGCGGAGGGCCGCTATCGACTCATTCAGCTCGAGCCTGGAGTTTACCTCGTGCGATTTTCCTTTCCAGGATTCGGCGCTCAGGAATTAACAAACATCACAACTGTTTCGGGCCAGAGTCTTCAATTGGACGCGACGCTGTTGCCATCGGACGTCGTCGCCGAAACTGTGGTCGTTGCCGACGCCGGAACTTCGGTTGTCGACACGAAACGCACGATCACCGGCGCCACACTCACGGCTCGCGAGACAGAGTCGTTACCAATCGCGAGTCGTTCAGTTCTCGATCTATTGTTTACTCTTCCGGGCGTCACTGAAGAGCCGCTCTCGACACGCGACCTCGCCGAAGATCGCAACGTCAATCATGCCAACACGCCTGAAGAAGCCGGCACGTTCTCGCTCGCGGGCGCACCGGCTTACTCGAATAACCTGACAATCGACGGCCTCGATAACAACGATGATCGCGCCGCGCGCGAACGCTTTCAACCGTCACTTGAAGCCGTAGCGGAAGTGCAGGTGATCACGAATCAGTTCTCAGCCGAGTACGGTCGTGCGTCTGGCGGGCGCGTAAATTTACGCACACACAGCGGCTCGAAGCAGTTTCACGGGCGGGCGTATTACTTTTTCCGCGACGAAGCGCTGAACGCGAACACGTTCAGAAACAACTCGCTCGGACTTCCGCGCTTGCCGTTACAGGACCACGCCGGTGGCTTCACGTTTGGTGGTCCGATCTTGAAAGAAACTGTGTTCTTTGTTTCTTACGAGCTGAATAAGGTTCTGGACAGCGCCTTGATCGACACGCTCGTGCCTGTAAAGCAGAGCGCTTTGTTTCCACTCCCTTCGCCCACTCTGCTCGGTCGCGCGCGTCTCGAAGATGCAGAAGATCCAACACTCGCAACAGTAGTTGCGCCCTTCATCTCATCGATCAGCACGCCGCTGAAGAACACGAGCATCACCGCGCGCGTGGATCATCAGTTTGGACCAATGCACAACGCCGCGATCACATATCTGCGTGGGCGGCTGATCAACTTACGCGGGTTTGGAGGCGGCAATCGACTTGCAGAAGCGTTGCAGGGACGGCGGCGTAATTCTGCCGCGATCTCATATTCCGACACGTTCGTTTTCTCAGAACGACTTGTGAACCAGGCGCGTTTTCAATACTCGCGTCTTGCACCCGCGTTCGAGGCGCGTGGCGGTGATTCGCCTGTTGTCTTGATTGCACTTAACGATCCGTTGGCGTCTGACGATCCGGAGCGACGCACCGGAACTTTAGTGGCAGGCTCATCGACATCAGGTGGGAGCGACAGGCGCGAAGAGCGCGTGCAGGTGCAGAACGTGGTTTCGTTCATCAACGGAAATCATTCGTTGAAGTTCGGTGCTGACGTTCATCGCGTGCGCTCAACGTTTATCGATCTCGCGGATCTCAGCGGCACGTTTAATTTCGCGAGTGCCGGTGATTTTCTTGCAGGTGTGCCGAGTCGATTCCGGCAGAATTTCCAGAGCTCATCCACGCAGAAGAACCTCTACACGGGGTTGTTTGTACACGATGAGTGGCAAATCCGGCCGCAGCTTTTATTGAGTTATGGCTTGCGTTACGAGTACGAGACGATTCTGCGCGATGCGAACAACTTTGGCCCGCGCTTTTCGGTGGCTTACAGCCCGCTCGATTCAGGCAAGCTCGTGTTGAGGTTTGGCAGTGGAATCTTTTTCAACCGGCCGTTGCTGCGCACGATCGATGACTTCACGCTCGGTCAACAACAACTGTTCTTCGACACGAACTCGCTTCGCGATCCGTCGACGGGAAAACTGATGACTGCTGCGCAGCGGCGTGCGTTCATTGATGCTAATCTTCGTTTCCCGCAAACGTTGAGTGTCGACTCGCGTCTGGTGCACGAATTCGGCGTCAGGAACACGAACTTCTCACGACGGCTCGATCCGAAGTTGAGAATACCGGAGAGCTACCAGATCAACGCCGGTGTCGAGCGTGATTTAGGACGCGGATATTCCCTCGAAGCAAACTTCTCGTTCACGCGCGGTATTCATCTCTGGCGTGAGTTCAACGCGAATGCGCCTGTACTGCCGCCGGGCTACACAAACTTCTCCGAATATCTGGCGTCGCGTGACTTCGCCAACTTTCTGAATCCACAAACTGCGACGCGTGCGCTATACAACGCCGCGACGGCGGGCGAGCTAGTCAGGTTTGTTTACGGCAGCTCTGATTCAAACACGGTGATTCGCTCGGTTGAGTTTGGCGTTCCGGTTTCGGTGATGAATCTCAACAGCCCATCGTCTACGACGATGCTGGACGTTGCACTTGCTGCCATTAATCACTTGCGACCGGATCCAACGCGCGGCGAGCTCGAGCAGCTTATCTCAGCGGGAAACAGCTTTTATCGTGGGATGACGATCGAGCTGCGAAAACGATTTGGTTCCGGATTCGCTTTTCGCGCCGGTTATACGCTTTCGAGCTTGATCGACGATGGCGTAGTTAATACCTCTGATGCACTCGTGCCGGGAGATTTTCGTGCTGAACGAGCGCGCAGCCTGCTCGATCGAAGGCACCGGTTTGTGTTTTCCGGGACGTTCGATGTGCGTGTGTTTCAGTTGTCCCCGATTTGGAGGGTGGCGTCGGGAGCGCCGTTCAATATTTCGATTGGGGGAGTGGATCGCAATCTCGATGACGTTTCGAATGACCGGCCGAATTATTCGGGGGATCGGTTCAGTATGCCGCCGATCGGGCAAGTTGGAAATTTGCCACGCAACTCTGGTCGCGGGCCCGGGTTGTTCATGTTGGATCTGAACGTTGCGCGAGAGATTCACCTCAAGCGTGTGGTGCTGAGGCCGTCGGTGGAGTTCGATAATGTCTTGAATAAGACGGTGTTCAGTTTCGGGGCTGAGTTCGTTGATTCTTTGCAGTTGGCTAAACGGACTATGAGACCAAGAGAGATTCGGGTTGGGTTGAGAATTAGCCACAGATGAACACGGATCTAAAGCACGGAAAAACCACAGATCTGATTATTCGGGTGTTCTATGAGGTTTACAACGAATTAGGACACGGGTTTCT
>DATHTI010000515.1:0-3705 GCA_035463335.1 Pyrinomonadaceae bacterium
GCCTGCATTGCACTCTGCGTTACCAGCTCCAGGTTAGACAAATCATTATTATGAATGACTGCCGAGACTTTTTCCTGGACCTGGTTCATCGCATTGATATAGTTCAGAAAAATCAGCGTGTTCGCGTTTGGCGTGGCCTGAGCCAGCGCTGGTATAGGACGATTGAAGTTTCTTACTACTTTGTAAGCGCCCACGCCAATTACGATCAAACAAACTACCTGCAACACTCGCCACGCCGTCGTGACACTCGCACGCGCTCCCGGCCTGCGATAATCGACCACGAGCGCGAGCGCGGCCCCGGCGAAGAGCCCGGCAAGATGCGCGGCATTGCCGATGAAACTGCGTCCAACAAAACCAATGAACAGGTTGATGAAGATGATCGGCAACATGCCCGTGCCAAACACGCGCTTGAATCCTTCCGGAAGCTCATGCCGGTACTTGATGCCAAACACAAACAGAATGCCGACGAGTCCAAACAAAGCTCCGGAAGCACCGGCCGAAGGCACGTCGGCGCTTTTGAAGATAAAACTTCCCAGTATTCCGCGTGAGAGCGACGGTTGCAGCGCGAGATAACTCCCAACCACGCCCGCAATTCCGGTCACCACCCAAAACACAACAAACTTCGCCGAACCGTAAAGCTTCTCGACAAATGGTCCAAGTATCAACAAGCTGAACATGTTCATCATCAAGTGCAGCACGTCGATGTGAACAAACATCGGTGTGATGAAGCGCCACCACTGATTATTCGGCGCATTGATCAGGTAATTGAGCTTTGCGCCGTACGCGACCAGGACCGCGTCAGGAAAGCCCTGTTGCAAAACTGTGAACTCGGCGCCGCTCGACTCCCACATCAGTAGAAACACGAACAGGTTGATGATGAGAAACGCGATCGTAAACTTGTACGGACGATTCAAAACAGCGCGTGCGAACCGGATCGTTTCCCGGTCCGGTGGATGTGAACCAGTTTGAGCGGAAGGTTGTGCTGCGGTTGGTGCACCGCACACGCCGCATTGAGTTTCGCCGGCGCCGACGATTGCCCCGCAACTACGGCACATGGTTGGCCGTCCGGGGCTAGTTGGATTGGATTGACTTTCGGACAATCAGAGGAAATTTAGCCACGGATCTGTGTAAACCCGTGGCTACAAACTCAGCCCATCTTCTGGAGCATGCTCACAAGGTCGTCGGCGTGTTCTTCTTCAACGGCGAGAATCTCTTCCATCAGCCGTCGCGACGTCGGATCCTGGTTGCCGAGGTAAGTGATCATCTCGCGATAACTGTCGATTGCGATGCGCTCCGCCACCAGATCCTCTTTGATCATGTCGAGCAGTGTGGTGCCCTCGACGTATTCCGCATGACTGCGCGTCAGCAGTCCATCGGGATTGAAGTTTGGCTCACCTTGTAATTGCACAATCCGTTGTGCGATCGAATCGGCATGTCCCTGCTCTTCGTTGGCGTGCTGTAAAAACTCCGAGGCCACGCTTTCAGCGTTGATGCCGGAGGCCATGAAATAATGTCGTCGATATCGAAGCGTGCAAACGATCTCGGTTGCCAGCGCTTCGTTCAAAAGTTTGATTACGGTTTCGCGGTCCGCAGTATAACCCGATGTGACAGCACCATTCTCGATGTGTTGCCGGGCGCGTTCGCGCAAAGTTTTGATATCAGTGAGAAATGGTTGATCAGCCACGAGCTCACTCCTCTGCAATGAATTTAGGGGACCCCGGATCTTAGCACAGATCTGTCATCATCCGTCTAATCCGTGGCTAAAAGCTTGCCCCGCACTTTCACTTCTGCCGGCGCATTCGCGTCACTCGTCACTTCAACCGGCACTTGCCAGACGAGTGTTTTGATACGGCACGTGCCCGTATTGTCTTCACGACAGTAAAACAACGTGATTTGCGCGCGAACGGTTGCGGCGCCCGCCGCAGTCGCGTTTAGCGACACACGCACCGGCAGCTTCAGATCCTTACTGGCACGTGCGGCTGTCTTTTCATCGACCGCCAAATTCTTCCCCTGCTCAACAGAAACCTTGTAACGCTGCGGCGCGAGGGGATTAAGGTGGTACCCGTCAGGCAATTCCACATCGATCTGAAGCGCGCCATTAGCGCCCACGCGAAGCTTCTGCGGGGCGGCTTTGATCTCCTCGGCGTTTGGACCAGCCGCCGTTTCCAGCGCCTGCATGTTTTTCATTGGCGGTGTTAGACCATTGATCCGCAGCGTGCTCGTGCGTTTCGTTTTCAGATCGACGACACGAATCGCATGATTGTTTGTGTCAGCGACGTAGAGAGTATCGTTTGCCAGCGCCAGGCCGCCGGGCTCGTAGAACGAAGACCCCGTTCCATCTGCCTGCCCGGGCTTTCCTGTTCCAAACAGCGACGTGACCTTTCCGTGTTTCGGATCGAGCTCTTTGATCTTGTGATTGTAGGTGTCGGCGATCAGGAGTTTGTCGCCGTAAGTTATGAGCCCGAGCGGATGTTGGAGACGAACATCGTCGCCGGTGCCGTCAACATCGCCAAACTCGAACAGATCGCCGCCCACGAGAGTCTTCACTGAACGACCGGCAAGATCGATCTCGCGAATGATGTTCGACTCGCTGTCAGCGACGTAAAGCTTTTTGCCGTCAGTTGCAATACCAGATGGTTGTGCGAAGCCTGCCTCGCGAACCGGGCCGTCGATACGCGCTTCGCGACCTGAGCCGGCGAAAGTTGAGACTTCATTCTTGTCGAGATCGAGTTGCCAGATCTGGTGTGGACCAGCCATCGCGATGTAAAGCACACGACCGGCGAATTGCAGATCCCAGGGCGAGCTGAGGGCGACGGTGCGCGCCGGCCCGGTTTTGAAGTACTCGCGTGATTGCTGTGCCGTACCCGCGATCGTTTCGACAATGCGTGACTTCAGATCGACGCGGCGGATCAGGTGGTTCTGAGTATCTGCAACGTAGAGACTGTCGCCTGCGAGCGCCATGCCTTGCGGACGATAGAAAGTCGCTTTATCGAATGCTCCGTCGGCAGCACCGGCGTCACCTGTGCCGATCGTCTCGACGAGAGTGCCGTCAAGTTTCGTAACAACGATGCGATTGTGATTTGAATCTGCAATGAAGAGTCGGTTGCCGTCCGCGAGAATTTTGCCGGGAAAGGCGAGTGGCAGCTCGCCGACTTTGGCCCGTTCGAGAACGAGTTTCAAGGGCTCCTCGTTCAGCTCGCCTTTGCTGCGAAAGTCTGTAACGAGCTTCGCGATCGATTGATCGATGACGTCGTAATTACCTTCGCCCGAAACGCCGCCGACGATGTAACCCGCAGGATCGATCAGCACCTGCGTGGGCCAGGCGCGCACGCCGTAGCTTTGCCACACTGCATATTCCGAGTCGTTGTAAACGGGATGCTCGATCTCGTATCGCAGGATGATGCGCCGGATGTTCTCAGTCTCTTGTTCGTTCTGAAACTTCGCGGAGTGAACGCCGATCACGACCAGTTGGTTAGGGTATTTCGCTTCGAGCTTCTTCAGATCGGGAATGATGTGGATGCAGTTGATGCAGCCGTAGGTCCAGAAGTCGAGTAGAACGATTTTGCCTTTCAGAGCAGCGAGCGAGAGTGGTTTGTCAGTGTTGAGCCAGCCCTGGCCGCCGGTGATTTCGGGTGCGCGCACTCTCGGTCGTTCTTGTGCAGACATAAAAATACCCTGAGCCATCAAAACTACGACGATTGTTAG
>DATHTI010000516.1:0-5661 GCA_035463335.1 Pyrinomonadaceae bacterium
GGCGCACGAAGCACTGTTGTCGCACGTGCCTGTTACAGTGAACAATGTGCATCGGATACACGGCGAGAACCCGAATGCCGCCGATGCAGCAAACGAATATGAACAAACGATCATTCAAGTAACAGAACAAACCTTGCCGCGCCTGGATCTGATCTTCCTCGGTCTAGGCACGGACGGACACACGGCCTCGATTTTTCCCGGTTCCGAAGTGCTGCACGAAACGGAACGCCTCGTCGCCGCGCCATACGTCGAGAAGTTCAACACCCATCGCATCACGATGACGTTGCCATTACTCAACAACGGCGCATCCGTCGTCTTTCTCGTGAGTGGCGCGGACAAAGCAGAGATCGTAAGAGAAGTGCTCGAGGGTGACAACAAATATCCGGCGCAGGCCGTGAAACCAACAAATGGCGAGCTGATATGGATGCTCGACAAAGACGCCGCGAGCTCTTTACAGAAACTCAACTCGTAGTCACGAGCGAGTCGACTGATAGAGGCACTGTGGGCGAGACATTCCCTGACGTAACGCGTCGCTGCTCGATCAACAACTCTTCAAACGCTTTCGCTGACAACGCTTTACTGAACAGGAAACCCTGTAGCACATCACACTCGAGCGCGCTCAGGTACTGAAGCTGCTCCTTCGTCTCAACACCTTCCGCCACCACCGTCAGGTCCAATGCGTGGCCCAGGTTGATGATCGCGCGCACGATCGCCGTGTCATGCGGATCTTTGCAAACGTCGGAAACGAATGTCTTGTCGATCTTCAACGTATCGATCGGAAACCGTTTGAGGTAATTCAGCGACGAATAACCCGTGCCAAAATCGTCAATCGCCACGCTGATGCCCATCAACTTCAGCTCGTGCAGCTTCTCGATGGCCTCTTCCGGATCCTTCATGATCGAGCTCTCGGTCAGCTCGAGCTCGAGCCAGCGCGGATCGAGGTTCGTCTCCTTCAGTATGTGCGCCACATCGGCAATGAACGTCGACTGCTGAAACTGTCGCGCCGAGAAGTTCACCGAAACGCGCATCGCCGCCAGCCCCTTGTCCTGCCACGCTTTGTTTTGTGCACACGCCGCCCGCATCACAAAGTCACCAAGCGAAATGATGAGCCCGGTTTCTTCAGCGATCGAAACGAACTCGCCCGGATACAGCAGACCAAAACTCGGATGCTGCCAGCGCACGAGTGCTTCCATGCCGACGAGCTGAAAGCCACGCACGTCAACCTGCGGCTGGTAGTGCACAAAAAACTCGGAGCGCTCGAGACCCGGCCGTATGTTGCTTTCGAGCACGAGTTGTTTGAGCGCTCGCGTAGTTCCGCCCGCCGTGTAGAAATGAAAATTGTTGCCGCCCTGCACCTTCGCGCGGTCAAGTGCGACGCCAGCAGTTTTCAACAGTCCCGCCGTGTCGCGACCGTCTTGCGGATACATGCTGATACCGATACTGCTCGACACGAAGATCTCCTGATCGTCGAAGATGAATGCCTGATCGAGCGCCTGCTTGATCGCGCGCGCAACATTCGCCGCATCCTGTGTGCGCGGGATCTGTGTGAGCAGGATCGCGAATTCATCACCACCGAAACGCGCCACCGTATCGCTTTCGCGAACACAACTCGTTAGCCGTTGCGCCACTGACTGCAACAAGCGATCGCCGGCGGTGTAGCCAAGCGAGTCGTTGATCGTCTTGAAGCGATCGAGATTGAGCAACAGCACCGCCTGCATGTGGTCGTTGCGACGAGAAAGCGCGATCGCCTGCTTCAGTCGATCTTTGAAGAGCACCTGGTTCGGCAGATCAGTCAGCGCATCGTGATACGCGAGGTGATTGAGTTTTTCCTGAGTCTGCTTGTTCTGAGAGAGATCGACGACAAAACACGCGATCTCTTCGTCAAGCATCGCCGCGCCAAACAGGACCGGCAACGGCGCACCATCCTGCTTCAGAAAATCTTTTTCGAACGGCGCACACGCTCCGAAGGCCATCAGCTTCTCGAACGCTTCTTCGTCGAGGCGATGATGTTCGGGCGGAGTCAGGTCGTGAATGTTGCGTGGTAAGTTTCTGGAAGTGTAACCGAGCAGATTCAGGAAACTGTCGTCGGCACTGAGAATGTTTCCGGCAAGATCGGTAAATACGATGGCGACGAGATTGGTCGCGACCAGACGGCGCAAAGCTGCATCGACTTTGGATTCCATACGGAGCTTGAGAATTTCGCTGAATTAGGAGAGGTGAGACTGGGCAAGCGGGTTGGCCGTCAACCCGAAGATGAAGCCTACCACAGATTACGCAGATGACACAGAAAAATCTGCGTAATCTGTGGATGGTTCGGTTACCGAACAGAGCTGGTTGTGGCCGGCCCCGGCCCCGCGGGCATTTTATCGTTGAGGTATCGCGTCAGCAGTCCCATCAAATGCTTCGACGTTCCCGTTCCTTCCGAGATCGAATGTGATCGATTGGGATACGCGAACATCGAAAACTGCTTATTTGCCGCGATGAGAGCATTGATCAACGCCTCCGTGCCCTGGTAATGGACGTTGTCATCGCCCGTCCCGTGCACGATCAGCAGACTGCCCTTCAACTGGCTCGCGAACGTGATCGGCGAGCTCTGTTTCCACTCCTCCGGATGGTCCTTCGGCAAGCCGCCGTAGCGCTCCTGGTAGATGGTGTCGTAGTAACGAAGGTCCGGAACGGGCGCGACAGACATGCCCGTCGCGTAAACGTCCGGATAGCGAAACATCGCGTTCAGCGTGGACGAGCCGCCACCACTCCAACCCCAGATCCCGATGCGCGCCGCATCGACGAAAGGCCACTTCGCAATCACGCGTGCTGCCGCAGCCTGATCGCCCGAATTCACGATGCCCATCTTGCGATAGATGATCTTGCGCCAGGCGCGGCCACGCGGCGCGGGCGTGCCACGGTTGTCAACGCTCATCACGATGTAACCCTGCTGCGCGAGCATCTGGTGCCAGAGGCGGTTTCGACCAAACCAGGTGTCCAGCACGGTCTGTCCCCACGGCTCGCCGTAAACATGGAACAGTACCGGATAGCGTTTCTGCGAATCGAAATCTGGCGGCTTCATCATCCAGCCGTCAAGTTGAACGCCTTCGCCGATATCGACTTTGAAAAACTCGGAAGGCGTTTGTTTCAACTGCGCGAGTCGATCCTGCACCTGCTTGTTGTCGATCAAGGTTCGCGCCACCGTGTGCTGCGGCAGTCTTACAACATCCGTAACTGGAACACGATTGAACGTTGAATAATCATGAATCGCAAAATCACCGCGCGGTGAGATGTTGTAGCCGTGCGTACCGGGCGCGTTCGCGGGCGTGAGTCGCTCTTCCTTGCCGGTGCCGTCGAGACGCACGCGATAGAGATACCGCTGCGTCGCGTTTTCCGGTGACGCGATGAAGTACATCCAACCGTTCTGCGCATCGACTCGCGCCACGCTGATCACGTCGTAATTGCCGGGCGTGATCGTCTTCACGTCCCCACCGTCACGCGATACGGAATAGATATGACGCCAGCCGTCGCGCTCGCTGGTCCATAAAAAACGTTTGCCGCCGTCGATCCATTCGACGTCGCCGCGTCCGAGTCCGGTTTTTTCCCAGTCGATGTCGCCCCACGCAACGTCTACCCACGCTTCGTCTTTTTCAGTCAACACCGGGCGGACTTTGCCGGTGCGCGCGTCGGCAATCATCACGGTGTTGGTGTCCTGGCGGCGATTGAGCTGCTGAATGACTAGCTCATCCGAGCTTGCGGCCCACTCCATGCGCGGCAAATAGTTGTTGCGCGGATCTCCCGGCACTTCGATCCAGCGTGTTGGACCACCATTCGCATCCACGACACCAACACGAGCAGCCGAGTTTGTCTCGCCGGCTTTTGGATACGGGAAGGTGGTGAGCGTTGGATACAGCGCCGCGGTGTTGTTGATGAGCGTCATCTCCTTCACGCCTTCGGAGTTGAGCTGCCAGTAAGCGATGTGCTTGCTGTCGGGACTCCAGCGGAAGCCGTCGCGACAAAACAGCTCTTCTTCGTAGACCCAGTCGAAGGTGCCGTTGACGATGTAGCGCGAGCCGTCGGTGGTGAGTTTCGTGATCTTCGAATCGCCGGAAAGGTTTTCGACGTAGATGTTGTTCTCGCGCACGTAGCCGGCGCGCTGGCCGTCGGGTGAAAACTTCGCAAACATCAGCGTCGAGGGTTTGGCCTCGGTGCCGCCGAGTTTCTTCAGTGTGTTGGCTTTGAGATCGAGTACCCAGTAGTCGCCGCGCGTGTTGCTGCGCCAGACGCGCTCGGAATTGGTGAAGATGAGTAGCTTCTGCTCGTCGGCTGTCAGAGAAAACTCTTCGACGGCGAGTGGCTCCGCGGCGCCTGCCGGAGTGAGTTTCTCGGCAGAGACTTTCACGGTGCGCTCGCCGGTGCTCACGTCGTAACGGACGATATCGAGAAAGTTCTTTTTAGTTGGCGACGGCTCGAGGGCGAGATAGCCGCTGCCGTCGGTCTGCCACTGCACCGGTCCCAGCGGTCTGGTCCGGTACGTGAACATCGAATCCAGTGTGAGCAGTGATGGATCGGATTGCTGCGCGTAAATGGGGAGTATTAAAAGAAGAAAAAGTGGAATGATGTAAACTCGTCGTCTCATTTGTAACCTCATTTTTTGTACATTCTTCATCCACAGATTACACAGATGTCAGAAACAATCTGCGTAATCTGTGGATAAAGACGAACTAATCACCGCGTCCAACCAACTCCGCGATAGTCGCCATCAACTCGGCCTGCTCGATCGGCTTCGCCATGTGTTGCTGGTAACCCGAGCCGAGCGCGCGCTCGCGATCTTTCCGCGAGGCGTAACCCGTCAACGCGATCGCCGGGGTTGCGCCACCCTTCTCCACCGGCCGCGATCTCAGCTTGCGTATCAACTCGTAACCATCCTGATCAGGCATACCGATATCGCTAATCATCACATCCGGCAGCTCGCCCTCAAACACCTCGAGCGCCTCCGCCGCAGACTTCGTCGACGTTACGCGCGCGCCGTAGCGTCTTAGCATCGTCCCGAGCAGCTTGCGTGAGTCGTCATCATCCTCGACCAGCAACACGTGCACGCCGTCAAGCCTGACAACACCTTTGCGCGTGCGACGCCGCTCGACTTCACGCTTGCGCTCTTCCGCACGCGCCGGATCGCGTCGCTCCTGCGCGAGGGGCAGATCGACCGTAAACCGGGATCCCCTGCCGAGCCCTTCACTCTCCGCCGTGATCGTTCCGCCATGCAGCTCGACGAGATGCCGCGCCACCGCCAAACCGAGTCCGAGCCCGCCCTGCTTCCGCGATATCGAGCCTTCCGCCTGCCGGAATCGATCGAATACGTACGGCAGAAACTCCGCTGAGATACCGTCGCCAGTATCGCTGACTGTCAACCGCGCCGTCGACGCAACACACTTGAGATAGATGTTTACACTGCCGCCGCGCGTTGTGAACTTGATCGCGTTCGAGAGCAGGTTCCAGATCACCTGTCGCAAACGATTCGGATCGCCTTTCACCAAACACTCAGCCGGCTCGAAGCGCGTCCGGAGTCTTATGCCTTTGACGTCAGCCGTCGGCCGCAGCGCATCGAGAGCAGCATTGACGATCGGCGCGAGGTCGAGCGGGTGAAGATCGAGCCGCAGATTACCCGTGATGATT
>DATHTI010000517.1:0-3330 GCA_035463335.1 Pyrinomonadaceae bacterium
CTCGGGACGCTGAAGAACCGAGAAGTACATCTCCGGCTGCACGCCCGCGTCGAGTCCGTTGCGGCGAACATCTTCTACAACGCCGACGATCTCGCGCGGTGTTTTGTCGGGACCATCAAGCACAATGCGCTTGCCGATCGCCTCTTCATTTGGAAAGTAAACCTTCGTGAATGCATTACTGACGACCATCACTTGCGGCGTATTCGCTGTATCGCCGTCAGTGAAAATGCGGCCACGAAGCAGCGTGATGTCCATCGTTCGGAAGTAGTCGCCGCCGGCAACGGTGTAATCCGCGACTGCTTCCTCGCCGGGTTTGTACGGAGGACGGCCTTCGATCTGGAAACTCACCTCGACATCGAAATCTGTTAACGGCACATTGCTCACTACCGACGCATCGCGCACGCCCGGCACAGTCTTCATTCGCGCGATCAGTTGTTGAAACGCTGTCGATCGCTGTTCGGGCGTTTTGTAAACTTCGCGGTTCAGCGGAATGTCGAGCGCGAGCACGCCTTTCGGATTGAAGCCCGCATCGGTTTGGAGTAAACGCCAGAAACTGTTGATTAGCAGTCCCGCACCGGCAAGCAGCATCAACGACAACGCCACTTCGGAAACAATTAGCGCGCTGCGCATCCGGTTGCGGCCCGTGTACACGCCGCGCCCGCTCTCTTTGAGCATGTTGCCGGGCGCGGGTTTCGAGGCGTGCAGTGCGGGAGCGAGGCCAAACACGATGCCGGTCAGCGTCGAGAGGCCGAGCGTGAAGAAGAGCACGTAACGATCGACGCCGACGTCTTGCAGTCTCGGCACGTCGGCTGGTCCATAGGCCACGAGCAGCTCGGTGCCCCACGTCGCGAGTAACAAACCGACGATGCCGCCGGCTAACGCGAGCAGAACGCTTTCGGTCAAAAGTTGGCCCGCGATGCGGCGTCGACTCGCGCCGAGGGCCATGCGAATCGCGATCTCTTTGTGTCGTGCAACGGCGCGAGCGAGTAGTAAGTTGGCGACGTTTGCGCACGCGATTAGCAGGACCAGGCCGACCGCGCCGAGCATCACGAGGAGCGCCGTGCGATAGTCGCGCGTGAATTCTTCGTGCATCGACACGGCGTTGAAGATGAGGCCCGTGTTTGAAACGGGCGACTGTTGTTCGATCTGGCGTGAGATGAGATCGAGATCTGCTTTTGCCTGCTGGAGTGTAACGCCGGCTTTGAGCCTGCCGATGACTGGCAGCATCCTGTTTGAGCGTTCCTCGCGAAGCTCCTTCGTCATCCACGCAGCGGAAAACATCGGCTCCCAGAAGTCCTGGTTCTCATCGCTGATGGGAAACTCGAAGCCGGCCGGCATCACGCCGACAACCGTGGTCTTGCCGCCAAGATCGATCTCGCGGCCGATGATGTTTGGATCGCCTGCGTATCGTCGTTGCCAAAGCGCGTGACTGATCATTATGACGGACACCGCGCCGGGCTTGTCTTCGTCGCGCGTGAAGATGCGGCCGAGCACTGGCTTCACGCCGAGGACGTTGAAGTAATCAGCTGTAACAGCGGCGCCGAGCAAGCGTTCGGGTTCGCCGCCTTCGGTCGTGATCGTGCCAGTGCCTTGAAATGTGGCGACGTATTCGAACGCCGTCGTGGATTTTTGGACGTCGAGGAAGTCGGGCACTGAAAAGGATCCGCGGCCGTCGAGCGTTTGGTTGCGCTGCTCGCTCGCGATCCTGACGAGTTGTTTGGGCTCTGGAAACGGCAGCGGTTGCAGCAGGACTGTGTTAACAACCGAGAAGATCGCGGTATTGGCGCCGATGCCGAGGCCGATGGCAATGATCGCGACGGTCGTCAGGCTCGGTTTCTTCCACAGCATCCGGGCGGAATACACGAGGTTCTTCCAAATCACGTCCATAGTTGCTCCTTTTTGTCAGGCGGGTCGAAGAGGAATCGACGATCAAGGCGTGTGCCAGCTTGTGGGGTTCTATGAAATGCAGGAATTTGCGGTGAAATGCTGGTTCATTGTCAGTCTTCGATTTCGCAAATGAGATCTGCCGATCCCATTTTCGATACCTCCGAAACAAAATCGTGTGGCCAAACATAGTGTATGAACGATCACAGGCGAGGAACTGAAGATGACGACAGAACTTGTTATCGCTTTGATTTCAGCGGCAGTGGCAATCGTGTCGGCTGGTTTGACCATTTGGGGACAAACCAAATCCGCACGAGTCGCAGCTGACCTTGAGAATTTTCGGCGAACTGAAGAGCGACTACACGAGCGAGAGAAGTCTGTGGCTCGTTATCGCGAGCCGCTGGGCCGGGCTGCCTACGATCTTCAAAGTCGTTTGTACAACATCCTCCAGCAAAGGCTCATACGCAAGTACTACGACAATGGAACGGACCGCGAGCGTTCTTATGTTGTGAACAACACCGTCTTTTTGGCAGCGCAATATTTTGCGTGGACGGAGATTATCCGGCGTGAGATTCAGTTTTTGGACCTCGGCACAGACGAGAAGACGCGCCAGTTGGCCCGGTTACAGGACGGGATTTATACGTTGTGGCAAAACGATAAATTCGGGCCGCTATTTCGTGTCTTTGCTGGTGAGCAACGCGCGATCGGGGAGTGCATGATCCGCGGCGGCCCAATGGGCGACCGGTGTATCGGGTACGGGGCTTTTCTGAACCAGGACGAGAAACGAAAGGATCAGCTTCTGGACGCGCTCAAAGCGGACGTTCGCAGCTTCTCGACTCATTTAGAGGAGGCGCGTCCGCGGTTAATTGCGCTTCAGAATGCGTTGATCGATCTGCTGGATTTCCTCGATCCGAATCACATTCGGTTTCCGAAAGACAGGAGAGAAAAGATCCGGGCTAATTCGAAGGTTATGGTGGAGCCGAGGGGGATCGAACCCCTGACCTCATGACTGCCAGTCTTAAATAGTTGTTTCCGCAGTTCTTGTCAGTTAGTTCCCGTGGCCCTTCGTTGGGATTTTCGCTCATTAGTGTGTGAGTCTGTATCTCAAAGTATCGCGCTGTTCGTTAGGTTGGCACACCATCCGCACACGCGACAGTAACCCGCAGACTCGCCGCCCTCGACCTCAACGGGATGAGGTTGAACTTTTGCGCAATTATTGTGCGCGCCGGGCATCTAAAAACACGTCATAAATCCAACCGGCCATGTTTACGCCTCGAGAATCCTTGATCTTAGCTCTGAACTTGAACGTGTTTCCGTTCGCGTCTTTGAATTTCGATAGTTTGTAATTCAAATCGATTGAGGCAAGCCCAAGGGTTGGAAGCGTGTAAAGTTCGGACGCGATAGAAACCCCATCGTGGTTGACATCCCGCCATAATCTCAAAGATA
>DATHTI010000518.1:0-4680 GCA_035463335.1 Pyrinomonadaceae bacterium
TTTTCGAAACTCTTTGTGCTTCTTGTGCCTCTTTGTGGCTGATAAACTTCTGCTCTATTCGAACCTAATTTTCAGTCCGTGGGTCTATTGAATGCATGGCCGATGAGGCGTCGCAGCGTGAAAGCTGGTGGGTGTTGCAGGCTCAGTCCGGCAGCCACGAGGCTTTGAACGAGCTCTTCAAGAGTGTTCAGGAGCGGCTGTTTCGCTACATCGTCAGCCTCGTGAGAGACCAGCACCAGGCTGAGGACATCCTGCAGGAAGTCTTCATCCGCATTTACCGGAAGCTGCGCTGGTTGCGCGAGCCCGAGGCGTTCCGCGCCTGGACTTATCAGATCGCGTCGCGCGAGGCGTTTAGATATTTGAACCGTGAGCGGCGCTGGAGCGACCAGGTACGCGATGAAGCAACACTGACGGCCCTGCCTGCGAACGATCACGAGCGCGAGTTTCCGCGTGAGCTGATCGAGAGTCTGCCACAGTTGGTCGGGAACCTGTCGCCGGCGAGTCGCGCAGTCGTGGTCCTGTTTTACTTGCACGAGCTGTCGCTGGTTGAGACGGCGGCCGTGTTGGATATTCCGGTTGGGACAGCGAAGTCGAGACTGGCATATGGCCTCGAAAGCCTGCGCCGAACTTTTCAACGAGAGGAGAAGTGAAAATGCAGAATACTTCAGACGACACACTCAAGTTCAAACGAAATTTCAAACGGGCCGTGATCGTTTTTGCCGTCGTCGAGTTTATCGTGATGGCAGTTGGGATGTTTTATTACGTGCAGAAATAGAGGGAGAAATTGTGATGGCACAAACTGTAAATCTGGATACTGTCAGGGCTGCGGCCTTAGCGCGTATCGACCGCAGCGAACGCAACTTCAAACTCGCTTTCTTCGCGGCTGCGATCGTTGAGACCGCCTTTGTCGTCACCTTTTTACTGCTGGCTGATCTTTCAAATCGAATGCATGTGCTGCTGTTGATATCGACGGTGAGCTCTTATTCGATCGTTGTACTCGGTTTGGTTGCGCTCGGAGCGCATGTCAATCGTGGCATAGCGCGCCTTTTGAAGGCCCTCGAATTACGAGGGAATGATTGAGGATCAACGTTTAATGATGCGACTCACGGTGAGCAGGACCTTCGTGTGGTGATGGCCCGTATGCGCATGAAACAACGTGCCGTTGATTGTTACGCGTCGACCCACGAACGATCTGTAGCGACGGTAATCTTTTTCAGCTTCGGTAAACACAAGTTGCAGATCGGAAACGTTCGTTTCTTCTTCCTGATCTCCACTTGCAGATACGCAGGTGGGTCGAACGAGATGGAGCACCCACACTTGCTCCGGCTGATCGCCCTTCGCAATGCTTTGATAATTCGGCGGACCTGCAAACGTATGTCGCTTAATCGTTCCGCTCAGCGAAACTGTTTCCGGCTCGTAGGCGACACATTTCTGCGCCGGCTCTGGTGTTGTGAATAGAATCAGGAAGAGAAGTAATGTCATTGGAGTCACTCTCGCGCTCGCTTCTTCCACTGCCACAGCCCGGCCGTGACTTCGGCCGGCAGGCGGTGGCCCAATTGTCGCGCCAACATGCAGAGTTGTCCACGGTGATGTGCCTCGTGAGCGACGAAGTAGTTCAGGAAGTGTACGAGGTCGGTAGGGAAGTTCTGCCACGCTGCCGCAGGGATCGTGCCACCACGCGCCGCGCCGAGCTGGATCACCTCAATCATGCCTTCACTGCTGCGCTCGAGAGCACGCGACAAGTCTGACGGTTTAACTGTTCGCGCATCGACAGTCCGCGGCACTTTGACGCCATGACGCGCAGCAATCATCTTGATCCACATGCACCGGACGTTGTGAAGATGCGCTGCGAGAGAGCGAATCGTGCGGCGAGAGGAGCCGGGGATGCTCATGGACCACAGCTCAGGCGGAAGGTTCTCAATGAGATACACGGTGACGCGGTTGTTCGTGCGCCACGAATCGATCAGCATTTCGACGGAGATCTGCATGGGAAACACAATTGTAGGGGCGGCCCTCGGTGGCCGCCCCAGCGTAATGACTCGATCGTAGCATGTGACACAGGGGCGGCCACGGAGGGCCGCCCCTACAGTTACCTCCGGCTAAGCTTTGCGGCGGATCGAGTAAAGCTTGTGCTCCGTGCGTATCAACAACCGCTCACCCACCAGCGCCGGCGACGCCTGCGCAAAGTCGTCCAGCTCGTTCACGTGCAGTAACTGAAACTGCTCACCCGTTGACACGACAAACGTCTGGCCTTCTTCACTGAGGCAAAAGAGTTTGCCGTTGTAGGCCCAGGGCGACGTCGTGAAATTAGTCGCCGCCGCGTCGATGCGTGTCTTGTAAGTCTGCTTACCGGTCTTCGCGTCAAAACGATTCAAGATGCCTGTCTCTGTCAGCGTATATATCGCACCCTGATACGCGACAGACGACGGCAAATACGTCCCACCGCGCGGCTGCGACCAAACTATGTGCTCGTTCGAAGTCTCACCTTCTTTAAGCGTGATGTCGCCGCTGGCGCCCGGACGAACCGCGAGCAAGGCGCGACCGCGACCTCCATTGATATACAGTAAACCTTCATAAGCGAATGGAGTGGGGACCGGCGTCAAGGACATGCCTTTCATGCGCCACAGCTCTTTCCCCGAAAGGTCATAACTAACGACCGTCTGTGGTCCAATCGTAACAATCTCGGTCCGTTGTGCATGTTGCCAAATGTATGGCGTGGCCCATCCCGAACGTTGGCGCGGTGGGTCGTTGCTGCCGAGATCCCGGTCCGTGCGCCAGACCTGCTTGCCTGTTTTCTTGTCGAAGGCGGCGATATATTGCTGTTTCTGGTTGTCGCACACGACGACGAGCAGGTTTCCAGCCAGTGCCGGCGAGCTGCCGGCGCCGAGATCGAGATAGATTGGGTTCGATTCGATCGGAGTGGTCCAAACCTGGTTACCCTTCAAATCAAATGCCCAGAGCCCGAGATTCGCTACGTAGACGTAAATAAATTTTCCGTCAGTGACGGGCGTCTCTGAGACGAAGCTGTTTTTACGATGGCGCCCGCCCGGCGGTTGACCAGTGAAGAACTCCTTGGTCCATTCCACCTTGCCGCTTTTCAAATCGAGGCGGTAAAGAAGGTAGTGCAGCTTCACTTCGTGGGGCAGCTCGATGTCGCGCTCGTTCAGGCGCTTCATGATCTCCTGCATCGAGAGTCCTTGTTTTTGAAGTTCGGCGGCGTACTCGTTGCTGTACTCGGTGCCGGTCTGTGGCGTCTTCGACTTGCCCTCGGTTGTGACGGTGGTGATGTAGACTTTACCGCCGGTCACAATCGGCGACGACCAGCCGCGCCCGGGCACGTCCAGCGCCCACTCCACATTTTCGGTTTTGGACCAGCGGTCAGCCAGTTTTGGATGCGTGCCCACGGGATTCGACTCCGGCCCGCGAAACTGCGGCCACACGTTCTGCGCCTGCGCCGCCAGCGAGAGTAACAAGCTCAGGCTGGCGACATTCAAAAGACGGTAGAGTTTTCGATTATTTTGCATTGTGCTCATTTAGCTTCTCGGAAGGTGGATTCAATCCTGCAAAATCTTGCAAATCCTGTAATCCTGTCAAAGTACAACGCTAGTCTTAGACATGATTACAGGATTTACAAGATTCACAAGATGTGCGTTTAAGGTACGCACGTCTGACAAGATAAGTTTCTCGATGTGCATCTCAAACCATCACTTCCCTGAAAGCCGACAGAAACTGCTTCATCTCCGCGCTCGTGCCGATCGTTACGCGCATGAAGTTGGGAAGGGCGGGGAAGAGGCGGCCGACTTCGACGCCGCGGTTGCGCATGGCATCGAGGACGGGACGCACTTCACGGCGAAGATCGATCATCATGAAGTTCGCATGCGACGGAATGTAGCGGTAGCCGAGCGCGTCGAGCTCCGCATAGACGCTCTTTTTAACTTCGGTGTTTAGTTTACGTCCGCGCGCGATGTGTTCAGTGTCTTTCAGGCTCGCGAGTGCCGCCAACAATGCCATGATGTTGACGCTGTCGAAGATCTGATGTGTTCGCAGTCGCCGGATGTTTGCAACTTGTGTGACGCAGTAGCCACAACGCAGCCCCGCCATGCCGTAGATCTTCGAAAATGTGCGCGCGACGATCAGGTTTGGATACTGCTTCACGAGCGGGATCACGCTTTCATAATCTTTGCTCTCGACGTAATGATGATACGCTTCGTCAACCAGAACAATCGTCGTTGGTGACAGCTTCGCGAGGAACTCTGACATCTCCTTTCTCGGCGTGAGACTGGCGGTCGGATTGTTTGGGTTGCAGATGTAAACGAGGCCGGCGCCGCCCGCAGACGCGAGCATTTTCCGTAAGTCGTGACTGTAGTCAGACGTGAGATCGATCTTCACGACCTCGGCAGTCGCAACGCCTGCATGACGTGCAATCGCTTCAAACGTCGGGTTTGCGATAACCAACTTCTTCTCTCTACTCGTAAATGCAGCGGCGCACAGTTTCAAAATCTCTCCCGAGCCATCGCCAAGCAGCACCTGGTCCGATGGAACGCCATGTGATCGCGCCAGCTCGTCCGCCAGCATGTCCGCATACTCATCCGGATAACGCCACGCGAGACTAAAACCGTCCGTCATTGCTTTTAGAGCGGCGGGTGATGGACCGTAAGGGTTCTCGTTCGAACTAAGGCG
>DATHTI010000519.1:0-3513 GCA_035463335.1 Pyrinomonadaceae bacterium
ATGTCCCGGAACCCACGTCCGGTCTGCAACGACGCGGCCCCGAACGTCAACGTGAAGTTATTGATCAGAAACGGCCGGTATGCCACACCGAGGCTGTAGTCAAATCCGATGTCGTGTCGAATACGATTCTGAAAAAGCAACAGCTCGAGCGGCTCGGTGCGATGAAAGCGCAGGTAGTTGATATTTACCACGGCCTTGATCCGCTGCGTGACCTCGACATCAACGCCGCCGTTGTAAATAAAGATACCGGGATTCACGAAGTTTGCCTGTCCCTGGATCTTGCTGCTTCGCAAACTCGGCAAGAGGCTGTTTGGTTGGACCAGTCCGACGCCGGTTTGCGTGAGACGAATTCCGTTTCGCACCCAGAAGGAAAACTGGCCACCCACGAAATTCGGATCGTCGAAGATCGCGTCGAAGCCCGTCGCTCGCTCGTCTGTCGGGTTACTGTCGCCCTGCGCCCAGAGAAACGATCCTTTGAATCGAAGATAGTCACGATCGACTGAAGCTTCGAGTGCGGCGAGGTTCGAGCGCACGTTGACTCGTCGTCCGGCGATCTCGTTTCGCTCGTCGTGTCCAAAAGCAAAGTAGTAAGAGTGCGACAGATTCACGCGGCCGAGATGGCCGTCCCCGCTGACGCCGGCATAACCAACCTTGATCGCATGTGGACGCACGTCGCCGACCGGCGAGGGTCGCACGAGAAAGCCGTTGCGATCGAATTGAACCCCACGGCGATCGTCGTTGTAATGAAAGCTGCCCTGGATCGTGTAGCCCTTGCGAATGAAATCCTGGCGAAAGATGTTTGCGATGTAAACGTTCTGATGGCGGGTGTCGAAACGATTGAGGCCGCTGTTCGTGTCCTTCTCCAGCATCGAGAAATACGCGGCATTGAACTGGTAGCGATTATTGTCAAAAGCGCCGAACACGCGCGCGCCGAGGTTGTTGTCGGAGAAAATAAACCCACGAAAGTCGGAGACAAACGGCTGAATACCGGCACGCACCGAGACGAAGTCGTAGTTTGCGTTGACATCAGCGAGCTTCACCTCACCGAAAGCCTCTTCAAGTGAGGCATGCCAGTCAGTGCGGTTCGTGCCGCGTCGCACGTCAATGTTGACCACACCATTCTCGCGCGCGTCGAGGTAATTCGGCACGCTGAAGGTTGGGGAAAACTTGATGGCCCAATCGCGCGGCTTGAAAGTCGTGTCACCGTGAAATAGCTCGAAACTGAATTGCAACGTCTCGTTTGCGGCAAACTGTTCGGGCCGTCCAAAAAACTCCGCGCTGCCGGGATCTACGCTGCTCACACCTGAAGGTGTTGGTGCCCGGCGCTGCTCGACGTTCGTCGAGCTTACGGCCGAAAGGATCATGAACAGCTTGTCGCCTTTGATAGGGTAATCACCTTTGAGGACGTTTTGATTGTACGGATCCCACCAGCGGCCGCGTTTGAAAGGGATGTCGCGGCCCCGCGCGCCACGGTCGCCGTAACGATCGTACTCTGGAAACGTGATGCGCCAACGATCCGGAGTCTCGCGTCGTTGTGGTGCGGGCGCAGCACCAGTCGAGGGCGGCGCGATTGGTATGTCGACGACAGTTTCTCTACCAGGCTCAACTATTACATTCTCGAGCGTGTCGCCACGAACGATCACGAAGTCGCCGTAGTTTTTGTCTTTGTCGAAGAGGGCGGTATGAGGTTGGTCCAGGCTGATGCGATACGCGCCCGCGGGCAGTTGTAGCGAGTAGCTGCCGTCATTGTTGGTGCGTGTGCGATTGATTTTTCGTGTGACCTGGTTGGTAACGACGACGACAACACCCGCGGCCGGCGCGTCGGGGGAAGTGCGGACAACGCCTTTGAGTCGTCCCGATTCCTGCGCGAACGCGGAGAGACAACTCGCCATGATCAGAAACGTCAGCGCTGTTGATTGGACCGTGCGACGGATCACGCGCTTCGGGTTTTACCACAGATTCCACAGATTCCACAGAAAAATTCTGCAATAAGAATCTGCGTAATCTGTGGATGGCTTTGTGGTACATTGTCGTGCATGCGCATTGTCGTCTTCCTGCTGACGTTTCTGCTCATGGTGGGTAGCGTCATCAAATTCGACAACGCGGGCGCGCAGACGACGCGTCCCGTCCTCATCAGTCACCCCGATTCCACACGCGCGATCGCATTCGAATCCGTCACGCGACAACGCGAGCCATTCACCACGACGGTCCAGGTTCGTTTCGGTCCAGACTCTGCCACACGCATCATGCTCTTCGCGATGAATCTTCAATCGCAGCCGGGCGAAATCGTGACGGCCGACGCAGAAGACGCGACTCGCACGATTTACCCGTTGATTGTCGAACACGTCCGCAGTGTTCCCGATCAACCGTGGGCCACGTCGCTCATTGTTCGTCTCGCCGCCAACCTGCCGCAGGCTGGCGACGTCCTCGTGCGGATCAAGTATCGCGGGTTGGAGAGCAATCGAGTTCGTGTTGGCATCGGTCGCGTCGGCGATGGGCCACCCGACGACGACAACGCCGGACCAACACCGGGTGTCCTGGAACCCGAGCCCCCTACAAACCTCGCCGCCACCAATCTCGCACAAACAGACGTACAAACGATCCTTCAACAGGCAGCATCCGCCGCGAGTGCGCTCGGCAAAGCCGTGAACATCGTTGTCACGGACCGCGAAGGAAATGTGCTGGGGCTGTTGCCGATGCCGGGCACGCCAAACTCGACGATTCGCAGTGTTGGCCGGCTCGGTCAGGGCCTCGAAGGCACAGTCGTTCCGCCCGCTGAAGCCGCAACAGCAAAAGCCGCCACCGCTGCGTTCTTCAGCACGACCGGAAACGCGTTCACGACGCGCACCGCGGGCTTCATCATTCAGGAACATTTTCCGCCCGGCATCAGCTTTCGTGCTGGTGGTCCACTTTATGGCGTGCAGTTCTCTTCCCTGCCTTGCAGCGATATCAAGAAGCCGTCCGCGCGGCTCGGGCTCTCCGCGGATCCGGGCGGCTTGCCGATTTACAAGAACGGCGTGGCCTCGGGCGCGATCGGCGTCGAGGGCGACGGGCTTTACACCGTCGATCGTAATCCGGCGGATGATGATCAAGCGTTCGAAGAGCTTATTGCTGCGTCAGGCGTACGCGGCTTTGAGGCACCGGCGCTGATCCGCGGCGATAACATTCTCGTCGATGGGATTCGTCTTCCTTTTTCGAATGTCGAAAACCCTCCCGCGCCTTCGACGACTGCAAGTATCGCCGGCGCGACGTTTGGTTTTGGACCAGGAGGTGCGGCGCCGGCTTCTGAGTTTGTACCACAAGTCATAGGAGGTATAGCAGGTGAGGTCAGCCCGCGTTTCTTTCCTTTCATTGCGGGTACGGCTCCGAGTAGCAACGCACTCACGGCGAGCGAGGTTGGTACGATCATCACGCGCGCGGCGCAGCAGTCAAACATTACGCGCGCTGCGATCAGGCAACCGCTCGGCAGCAATGCGCGCGTCACGATCGCTGTTGTTGATACGGCAGGTGTGG
>DATHTI010000520.1:0-3042 GCA_035463335.1 Pyrinomonadaceae bacterium
TTTTGAATACCAAAGGCGATGAAACCCTGAAAGGGTTCGCCAACCGCCTAACCCTTTCAGGGTTGGGACGCGTTTTGAACCTATGTCCCAGGGTTCTCGCGATGCTCGAACCCTGGGCTAACATTAGCGAACGCCTTCGGCGTAATCCCCCACTTACGCCTTCGACCGGTTCTCCCCCGGGCGGGCGGCCCGGTAAAAACGTTGCAGGGTGCGCGGCGAAAGACGCAACCACAGCAGGACCAGCCGGTTCTTGGTACTACGCTCCCGATCGAAAACCTGTTGAAATGAGCGCCGGGCTGCCGCAAAGTCTCCTTCGCGTAACTTCAACTTACACCGATCCACTTCAAGCGTCGTGGTGCGATGTGCAACCGTGCGCTCCATCGCGGCGCGCTCCGCCTCGGTCAGGTCGTCTCTCAACGCCATCTTGGCCATCACTCGCAACTCGCCTTCGACCGATTTGATCGAGTCAGACGCGAGGCTACCCGGCCGGTGTCGCTGTTTCAATAGTACAGTGGGAAGAAAAGACAACCGTGCGCCCGGCCGCTTAGCGATTCGCACCCACATATCAAAGTCCTGCGAATTACGCAGAGCCTCATCAAACATGCCGAGCTCAACGATTGGTTCCTTCCGGGCCAACACGCCAGACGTGATGATGTTGCAGCGCTCGGCCAGCAGGCTTTCGCACGTTACCTCTCCGCTCGACGGATTCGTATCCATATAGGTGAGTCCGGCTACCTGCGACACGCCAAATAAAAGCGCGTTGGCGTAAACGAGATCGTAACCCCCGTCACTCTCAATAAAACTAACCATCTCCGAGAGAAAGTTGGGTAACCAGATGTCGTCGCCGTCCAGGAAAGCCACGTAACGACCGCGCGCCGAGCCCAGGCCCGTATTGCGCGCCGCTCCCGCACCACGATTCTCCTGCCGAAGATACACAATTCTGTCTCGGTACGGCTCTATTACCTTTTCCATCTCGCCCGTATCGGGCGAGCCGTCGTTAACAAGTATCACCTCGAAGTCCGAAAAAGTTTGCGCAAAAACAGATTCCAGACTCTCCGCCAGATAAGGCGCGACTTTGTAAGCCGGTATGATGACGCTTACCAACGGGTGATTGATTGAGCTCGAAGTGCTCACCAGCAAATGCCCTGATACGTCTCGTCTGATGTCTTGTTGAAAAGTCGCACCAGATCGATGACCACTTGTCCTTCGCGCTGTTCGATATCCTTAAACTGTTCGGCCTTGTTGCCAATAACCAGAACCTCTGCAAACTCGAGCACGTCTTCAATCCTCGTGCTCATGAGCTGCGCGATGTGTGGAATCTGCCCTTCGATGTATTCCTTGTTAGCGCCAAAAAGCCGCGCCAGTGAAACATCACGATCGTAGATACTGAGTTGAATACCTTTTCCAATCAGCGTCTCGATCAACGCAACCATCGGCGATTCACGAAGATCGTCTGTGCCTGCTTTGAAGCTAAAGCCGAGTATGCCGACGCGCTTCCTGCCGGTCGCGAGGATCATTTCAACTGCGCGCTCGATCTGTTGCCTGTTACTGGGAAGAATTGACGACAAAACCGGCACATCTACGTCAACTTGTTTCGCCTTGTAATTGATCGCGCGCAAGTCTTTCGGCAAACATGAGCCGCCAAATGCGAAACCCGGCTTCAGATAGTAAGGAGACAGATTCAGCTTTGTGTCCTGACAAAAAATGTCCATCACTTCATGGCTATCGACACCGACCGCCTTGCAGATATTTCCGATCTCATTCGCAAAGCTCACCTTCAGCGCATGAAAACAATTGCAGACGTACTTGACCATCTCCGCTGTCTTCACGGAGGTCGCAATCACGGGCGCGTCGATACGGCTATACAACTCGCGCACTGTCGCGGTTGTCTCCGTATCGTCTGCTCCGATCAATGTAAACGGCGGCGCATAGAAATCTTTCAGCGAAGAACCTTCACGCAGGAATTCAGGATTGATACAGACTCCGAAATCTTTACCCGCACGTTTTTTCGAATGTTCTTCGAGCGTGGGGATCACGACACTTTCAATTGTTCCCGGCAGCATCGTGCTGCGTATGACGACGATGTGTCGCTCAGCTTTATCCTTCAGCGCGTCGCCGATCTCCTCGCAGACGCGCGTCACGTAACGAAGATCCAGACTGCCATTTGCATTGCTGGGAGTGCCTACACAAACAAGCGAGACGTCTGTGTTGCGAACAGCAGCCAATGAATCGGTCGTCGCCGACAGGCGATTAGCCTTCACGACTTCGTCAAGCAATGGCCCAATGCCCGCCTCGATGATCGGACTGTTGCCCGCGTTGATCATCTCGGCTTTCTTCGCGTTTACATCGACGCCTGTAACCGTGTGCCCTTCCTTCGCGAAGCACGCCGCGGAAACACAACCGACATAGCCGAGACCAAAAATACTGAGTTTCACAATTATCTTCCTGCTGGTCGTATTAATCGAACTAAAAAACTCGAGCCCCACGACAAGTGTATAGTCGCGAAGATCAAGGGCATCACCAAAGCCATCTGCAAGCCTGCGGCTGCCCTTCGTGCCGCCTGCCAGCCAGCCAGCAACGCACAACCAAGATATGCTACGAGCTCGAGAAGCAGTAGCCACCACGCGGGTTGCCAGAAGATTCCCGCAATGCCGAGCACCAGGATCGAAGCGACAAAAAGCGGCGCCACGAGGTGACGAAGCTTCGTCGAGCGCGGGTGGAGCCGGATCATCTCAGCATTCCATCCGCCGTAGCTCACGTACTGCGCGGCGAGGGTCTTCAGAGTCGCACGTGCAAAATAGTCGCAATGGCCACCACGATCCAGAATCACCTGCCGCCCTGATCGTCGCACACGATAGTTGAAATCATAATCTTCATTTGTGTGCAGCGATTCGTTATACCCGCCCAGCTCTTTCCAGAGCGACTTTCTAAAACATGCAAAAGCGACTGTATCCACCGCTTCCTGCGCGGGGCCATTCGAGCCCAAACGGTACTTTGCATCGCCGATTCCGAAAGGATGCGAAACGGCCGCGGCGATTGCTT
>DATHTI010000521.1:0-16529 GCA_035463335.1 Pyrinomonadaceae bacterium
AACTGACTACTTACTAAAGCCGGCACACATCTTCGACGGTGAGTCGGCCCAGCTTCACGACAACTGGGCCGTACTCGTTCGCGGTGACAAGATCGTGCGTGTTGGACCAGCAACCAGCATCACTCCGCCAGCCGGCGCGAAGGTTATTGATTTGCCGGGACTCACACTGATGCCCGGTCTGATCGAAGCTCACTCGCACGTTCTCCTTCACCCGTACAGTGAAACTTCATGGAATGATCAGGTCGCGCGCGAGTCGCTGAGCCTGCGTGTCGCCCGCGCCACAAACCACCTGCGCAACACGCTGCAGGCCGGCTTCACAACCGTTCGCGATCTCGGCACCGAAGGCGCGGGCTACGCCGACGTCGGTCTCAAACAGGCAGTTGAGCAGGGAATCATTCCCGGTCCGCGAGTGATCGTCACGACAAAAGCGATCGTCGCAACCGGCAGCTATGCGCCAAAAGGCTACGCGTCGGAGTGGACCGTGCCGCAAGGTGCGGAAGAAGCCGACGGCGTCGATAGTCTCATCCGCGTAGTGCGGGATCAGATCGGACACGGCGCCGACTGGATCAAGATCTACGCTGACTATCGCTGGGGCAAGTCAGGCGCTGCGCCGACCTTTTCGCTTGACGAGCTCAAGCTGGTCGTCGAAACAGCGAAGAGCGCCAACATTCCTGTCGCCGCACATGCGACGACGCCGGAAGGAATGCGTCGCGCGACGCTTGCGGGTGTGGAGACAATCGAACACGGCGACGGCGGCACGCCCGAAGTGTTTCGCTTGATGAAGGAACGTAACGTCGCGCTTTGTCCGACGCTGGCGATCGCATCGGGCGCGAATGTCGAGCGCAAGCGAGCAGCGTTTCGGGCCGCGCTTGATGCAGGTGTGACGATTGCGAACGGCAGCGACGTCGGAGTTTTTGCGCACGGCGACAACGCGCGCGAGATCGAGATGATGGTGAAGTTTGGCATGCCGCTGATCGACGCGTTGCGTTCGGCGACTTCAGTGAACGCGCGTGTGCTGCACATGTCAGACAAGATCGGCGCGATCAAGCAGGGTTTGCTGGCTGATGTGATTGCGGTCGAAGGAGATCCGACGAAGGATGTTGGCGCGCTGCGAAAGGTGAAATTCGTGATGAAGGGCGGCGTGATCTATCGCGAGTAAGTTTTAACCACAGATTACACAGATTTTTATACGGATTCTTTTGGGATCAGGCGGGCTACAGTCAAAAGCAGCTCTTCTGTTCGGAATGGTTTCCCGACAAAGTCGCTGAAGCCGGATTGGAGGGCACGGACACGGTCGTGGTCCGTGTGGGCCGTCACCGCCACGCAGGGAATGTGGGCCGTCGAGGTGTGGGCCTTTAGCTCGCGAAATACTTCCCAGCCGTCCAGGCCCGGCATCGAGAGGTCGACCATAATCAAATCCGGCGGGTTCTCGCGGGCCAATTCCAGGCACTCCCGCCCGTTTCTGGCCTCGCGAACGTCGTAATTCGCGTTCGCCAAAACCAACCGCAGGAGCTCGCGGTTATCGTCGTAGTCCTCAGCAATAAGTATGGTAGGTGGCATATTTAATACTGGACGACCCTCGGCTCAATCCGTTAGATTAACAGACAGCGCCTTTTGGCGAAAAACGATTTCTTGACTAGCTGAATACCAGCCGTTCATAATCATTCCCAGAGTTTCTTGCGGCCCCTGCGAGACTCTCCATTGCAAAATAACAACCTTGGGTTAGAAATCCCTACCTGAAAACTTGAGGTTCGTCAAAACAACACCACGATACGGAGGAGCGAGCTGTGGTCAACGGACACCTGGAAGACAGTTTGCGGCGTGAGATTGAGAGTTATCTCGAATCCCGCATGAGTGCGGTAAAGCAGGAGATAACCACTCTGCAAAGTCTACTCAACGAGTCGCTTTCGACTTTTCTCGAACGCCAGGCGGATGTGCAAATGGAAGGCAGCCTGATTGCCTCCATCACCGAGCACCTGCACGCTGCTCACGAACGGGGCGTCGAGCTGGCCGCTTCCGAGTCGTCGCGCGCAAAGGCGTCGAGCGACATGGCCATCGTGAAATCGGCCATTAGCGATATAAACGAGCAGAAATCGCAGTCCGAGATACTGAAAGCCCTCGTCAATCGTGCTTCTTCGTTTGCGCCGCGAGTCGCTTTCTTCGTTGTCAAAGGCGAACAGGCGACGGGCTGGCGTGGTCGTGGTTTCGAAGGCACCGTGGGCGACGAAGCAATCCAGGAGATCTCGTTTTCATTAAACGCCGATACGGTTATCGGCAGCGCCGCAAAGGGACTCGCAACGTGGAGTGGTGAACCGGGGTCACATTCAGAAGATCATTTGTTAGTAAACCGCCTTGGTGAAGAGCGGGCCAAACGAATCGTGGCGATTCCCCTGAAGGTTCGCGGCCGCGCTGTCGCCGTTCTTTATGCCGACTCGGCGGGCCTCGATTCGGAGTCGATCAATCTCGAAGCACTCGAGACGCTGGTCACAGTTTCGGGAATGGCAGTCGAGCTGTTGTCAGCGGCACGCGGCGCAGCTCCGAAGCGTGCAGTAGAAGAGGCTCCGGCGCCGGCTGAGCAACCGCAGCAGTCGTACGAGCCGGCCAGTGAATATAGTCCGGAACCCGAGAGCGCTCCGGAACCGTCATTCTCCGGCGCTGACACGATGCAAGGTTATGAACCGGCTTATGAGGCACCCGCGGCTTCTGAGCCGGCTCCGGTTGAGCCGTCGTCGTTTGTCGAGGCTGTGCCGGTAGATGAGCCGGCCGGTGTGTTTGAAGATTCCCCGGCTCCAGCAGAACATCCGCCTACCGGTGACGAAGAGCCGCCCGTCTGGAGCCCGGTGCCGGTTGACGCATCACCCGCCGCACCCCCGCGACGACGTTATGGTCAGGATGCGGAGTTGCCTGTGGAAGTCCACGGCGACGAAGAGCGGCGTTTGCACAACGACGCGCGGCGGTTTGCACGGTTGCTGATTTCCGAGATCAAGTTGTACAACGAGCAGAAGGTTGCGGAGGGACGCTCCGAGCACGACCTGTATGATCGTTTGCGCGAGTATATCGATCGGTCGCGCGAGATGTATGATAAGCGCGTGAAGGCCGAGGTCGCCGCTCGTTACGATTATTTTCACGGCGAGCTGGTGAACACCCTTGCCGAGGGTGATGCATCAAAGCTTGGCGCGAATTATCCCGGCGCAACTGTGAACGCGTAGGATCGTGTTTTAGGATTTCAATCCACAGATTACACAGATTCTACTAATCAATCTGTGTAATCTGTGGGTAAAGTATTTTCGTGGCCAAACATCGCTTACTTCTAATCTTTATCGGCGTTGCTCTGGTCGCTGTTGCTTCGCTTCCGTTCGTCTTGAGCGCAAGCTGCGTCACGCGACCACAAACTCTCGGAGAACAAAAAGCTCTCGATAGCCTGCGTCGCATGACCCGCAACGACGTGCTGCCATCTGAAGACGTCGTTGCCGCAATCGAGAACCAGTTTCCGCGCACTAAAACCGCAGCGCTCGCGCGAATGTTGCGCGCGCGAATCAAACTCAAAGCCGGAGACGCTGCCGGCGCCGCCTCGCTACTCGATACCAAATTAATCGCCGAGCAGACCTCGCTCGCTGACTACGCACTTTCGCTGCGTGGCAGCGCTCTCGAACAGGCTGGCAAAACGCAGGAAGCACGCGCGATTTACCAGGAGCTGATGCAGTCGCATCCGGCGTCGCTGCGCGCTCGTGATGCCGGGCTGCGAGCGGCTGATTTGATGGTGAAGGCTGGCGAGGTTGCGGCAGTTCCGCTGTTATTGAAAGACTTCGCCTCGTCAGACGATGCTGCGGCCCTGCTGCTGACGGCGAAGGCTTACGAACAGACTGGCGATCAAACACGCGCGCTCGCGGCTTATCGCCGGCTTTATTTCTTCGCGCCCGAATCTGCGGAAAGCGCCGAGGCGGCGACTGCGATTACACGTCTCGGCTCAACCACGTCGCCCGCCACGGTGGAAGAGGCGATCACACGTGCCGAGCGTCTTAACACGGCGAAAAAGTATACGGACGCATTGGCTGCTTACAGCGATGCGTTCACGAAGTTTCCCGCGACTGCTACCAACGAAAACCAGCTTCGGCGCGGCATTGCTGCATACACGCTTAGAAGAACTCCGGACGCCGTTGCGGCATTGAACGCAATTCCGACGTCGGCCGCTGAGACTCGCGCCGAGGCAATGTTCTATCTCGCGCAAACGTATGCGCGCGCGCGGCAGTGGGATCAAGCCCGGGCGACTGCCGAAGAGCTGCGACGTAGTTTTCCGAACAGCAACTTCACTCCGCGCACGTTTGTAGCAGTGGGCCAGATCGCAACGGACGCCAACAACCCGGCTGACGCGATTTATTTCAAGCGCGCGGCGGTTAATGGTTTTGGCAGCTCGATTGAAGTGGCCCAGGCGCAGTTTGACCTCGCGTGGGCAGCGCACCAGGCGAAGAACTATTCGGAGTCGTCGCGAATGCTCACCGAGCATCTCGCTTATTACGCCGATAAGAACACTGACAATCGTGGACGGGCAGGCTATTGGGCCGCGCGCGACTCGGAGCGGGCCGGCAAGCTTGCCGAAGCACGTGCGCTTTACGAGGCGATGCTCGCGCGTTACGACGCTAACTGGTATGGCTATCTCGCGAAGCAACGGTTGGACGTGATGAGCCGATCGGCTCCCGCGAAAGATTTTCCGCCGGATTCGATTGTCGCTCGTGCAGTCGCGAACTTGAAGACAGTCACAGTTGCAGAAGAGACTGCTGGACCAGAAGAAGACGCGCGCATCACCAAAGCCGATGAGTTATCGAATATCGGTCTCGACGACTGGGCCCAGAAGGAGCTGGCGAAGGCGGCTGAAAAAGGTCCTGACAGTCCGAAGATCAATCTGGCTATCGCGCAGATCTATCGCTCGGACGACGACAACGTTCGCGCACTCAACACGCTGCGACGCAGTTTTCCGGATTACTCGCAGATGAAGCCGGAAGAGATGACGCGCGAGCAGTGGGACGTGTTTTACCCGCTCAATTACTGGGACATTATCGTGCAGGAGTCGAAGGCGCGAAATCTCGATCCGTATCAGGTGGCTGGTTTGATTCGTCAGGAGACGATTTTCATGACGCGCGCGCGTTCGAGCGCGGCTGCTTACGGGCTGATGCAGGTCCTCGTGCCGACCGCGAGATTAACGGCGCGCAAGTATGGTGTCGGTCGTGAGATCACAGCCGAGTCGCTTTTCGAGCCGCGGTTGAATATTCAGCTCGGCACGGCTTATCTCCGCGACCAGATCGATAAGTTTGGGCGCATCGAGTATGTTGCGGCGGCTTATAATGCCGGTCCGGGGCGCGCCGTGCAGTGGAAGGCGTCGCTGCCGTTGGAGATCGATGAATGGGCTGAAGCGGTGCCGTTCAAAGAGACCCGCGGCTACGTTCAGGGTGTGGTGAGAAACCGTTTACAATACCTGCGGCTTTACGATGATAAGGGGAACTTCCGGCCGGAAGTCGGGTCAAGAGCGATGAACCCCGATGTGAGGAAGCGAAGAGTCACTGGTAGCGGTGAAGAGTAGCCACGGATTAAACGGATTTTCAAAATCGGATTTACTCGGATATGAAGTTAGTTGTTTTTGCGGTCCTGTTATTCATTGCGCCGTCTATTCACGCGCAAACTGGCCTCACAATCACTACTGAGCCGAACGCTATTGTCTGGATTGATGAGATCAGGCGTGGGACGACTGACGCTTCCGGCAAACTCACGCTCGCCAAAGTCTCTGCTGGGCGACATTCGGTTCGCGTTCGGGCCAATGGTTTTAAAGAGACAACTGCTGCGTTGCTTCCGGGCCGTCGGACGCTGGCCGTGAAGCTGTTGCCGACGACTGACGCCGCGGAATTGAAGTTTCAGGAAGCCGAAGCGGCACGCGAGAAAGCACGCGACGAACCGTCGATGGCAAAGGTCGTCGAGCTATATCGCGAAGCAATCAAACTGCGGCCCGCTTTTCCCGCTGCGCAAGTTGGACTCGCGCGTGTGCTGATGTCTCTCAATGAGTTCAAAGAAGCACACGCCGCAATTGATGCCGCCCGGCGATCCCGTCCGTCTTACGCCGAAGCGTCGGCAGTTGAAGGTCGCATCTATCGTGAAGAGGCGTTTGACGACGATGCGATTCGATCGTTTCGCCGGGCGATCAGAGAAGCTGGTGGCGTGCAACCGGAAGCTTACGTCGGCATCGCGAAAGTTTGGGAAGACAAAGGCGATTTTGGGCAGGCGATTGTCGAATACAAGAAGGCGTTGACCCAACTCTCCGATAGCGAACCGCTCATATACCAAATGCTCGGCGCCGCGTACGAGCGAGTCGAGAAGCCGAAGGAAGCCGTCGCCGCATACGAGAAGTATCTCGAACTCGCGCCCAACGGAAGCTACGCCGCGGCCATCCGCTCAATACTCACACAATTAAAACGCGAAGCCGACGGCGAACAGATCATTCCCTAGATCTGTGTAATCTGTGGTTAAATTGCTTCCTTATGACTACCCCATCACCCTCAAAGAGCAGACATGTGTCCAGGAAAGCGAGTTCGTTTACCGAGTCGGTGATTCGGGAGATGACTCGCGAGGCGCTGAAGTATGGCGCCGTGAACCTCTCGCAGGGCTTCCCCGATTTCTCCGCGCCCGCCGACATCAAGCGTCGCGCGATGGAAGCCATCGATAACGACATCAATCAGTATGCAATCACGTGGGGCTCGAAAGATTTTCGCGACGCGATTGCAGCGAAGACCCATTCCTATCTCGGCTTTGAGATCGATCCCGAAGCTGAGATCACAGTCACCTGCGGCTCCACTGAAGGCATGATCGCGGCGATGATGGCGACCGTCGATCCCGGCGAAGAAGTCATCGTCTTCGAGCCGTACTACGAGAACTACGCGCCTGATGCGATCCTTTCCGATGCGCATCCGGTTTACGTGCCGCTGCGAGCGCCTGACTGGACCTTCGATCGCGATCAGTTGCGGGCGGCGTTCAATAAGAAGACAAAAGCTATCATCGTCTGCAATCCCAACAATCCGACCGGGAAAGTTTTCAGTCGCGATGAGATGGAGTTTATCGCCGGGCTCTGCCAGGAATTCGACGCGCTGTGCTTTACCGATGAGATTTACGAGCACATTCTGTACCCGCGTGAGGGTGCCGAGATCAAACACATCTCAATGGCCCAACTCGACGGCATGCGCGAACGAACAGTCGTCGTAAACTCGATGTCGAAGACTTACTCGGTAACGGGTTGGCGCGTTGGTTACTGCATCGCGCCGCCGGAGATCACGAGTGGCATTCGCAAGGTCCATGATTTTCTGACGGTGGGTGCGGCGGCGCCGTTGCAGGCAGCGGGCGCTTACGCCCTTTCGTTGCCGCAGGAGTATTACGACACGTTGCAGCGTGACTACCAGGCGCGTCGCGATATGCTGTTGCCGGTGCTGGAGCAATCGGGGTTCGGGACGTTTGTCCCTGATGGCGCCTACTACATCATGACTGACATTTCCAAGTTTGGCTTTTCGGATGATGTGGAGTTTACGCGGCACCTGATCCGTGAAATCGGAGTCGCGTGTGTGCCCGGGTCGAGCTTCTACAGCAATCCTGCCGACGGCGCGCAGCAGGTGCGGTTTTGTTTCTGCAAGAAAGATGAGACGCTGCACAGTGCGGCTGAGCGACTGTCCAAACTAAAATCCCGGTAATGATAAAACTTTGCGGCGGTATCATTGCGCTTGTTCTCTGTTTAGCCTCTATCGCATTTGCGCAGCAGCAGGCGGATCCCGAGTTTGATGCGTCCGTCCCGCGTCCTGCTTACAAAGATGATGGACCGCGCGTGATGTTCGACGAGGCGCACCACAATTACCACACCACCGACGGCCGCTATAAACCGTTTGTCGATTTGTTGTTGAACGATGGCTATAACGTCGTGCGCAATCGCCAGCCGTTCGTCAAAGCACGGCTCAGCGGGTTCAAGATCCTCGTCATCGCCAACGCTCTCGGTGCCGAAGAATACGACGACGAAGGCGCCGCCAACTCCGCATTCACCGACGAAGAGATCGCAGCCGTAGCCGATTGGGTTAAGGGCGGCGGTGCGTTGCTGCTCATTGCCGATCACGCTCCGTATGGCGGCGCGGCGTCGGTACTCGCAAAGCGCTTCGGCGTCGATATGAGCAAAGGTTACACGTTCGATCCGGAAAACTCCGTCGCGGGCACTCCTTCACATCTCATCTTCTCTCGCGAAAATAAACTCCTCGCAAACCACTCGATTGCCGAAGGTCGCAACGAGAGTGAGCGAATCAAGCTCGTGCGCAGTTTCACGGGTCAATCATTAAAGGGTCCTGAAGGCAGTATTGAGATTCTCAAGCTGGCTGACTCCGCAATTGATAAGCCGGCTTACGACTCCGAAACGTCAACGCCCGCCGCCGGACGCGCTCAGGCGATTGCGTTCAAGCACGGAAAAGGGCGCGTGGTGGTCCATGGCGAAGCGGCGATGCTGTCGGCGCAGATCTCGGGAGCTGACAACCGCACCATGGGCATGAACGTGCCGGGCAATGACAACAAGCAATACACGCTCAACCTGGTCCACTGGTTGTCAGGGATATTGAAATAGTGTGGGATCGGAAGCGTCAGTTGATATGGATTGCGGGCGGTGTGCTGATGGGCACGTACGTCGCTTACTCGAACGCGTTCACGGATGAGGGTGAGTTTTCGTTCAAGTTCTTCGTCTTCATGGAAGCGGTGATCTTACTGATTATGGGTGGGCTCTTTTATTTGTATTCGAGGAAGAGTTAGTTTGGTTGTTGCATTGATTTAGAGCGGACCGTGATCCCTTCGTTGCCGACCACCAACAAACTGCGTGCTTGTCCAAACGGTGCACTCGACGGCACGTACGAAAGCACGTAACGGTTCTGTCGTAGCTCATCACAAATCGCCTTCGCCGCTACTTGTGGTTCATCGATCGAGAAGATCTGCCCGCCGGTTCCTTCCGCCAGTTTATCGATCACGACTTTCGGTTTCGGCACGTCACGTCGAATCGCGCCGCGTGTGCGATCGATTGCCTGCACCGCATAGACCATGATGTTTTCTGTCTGTAGCTCCGCCAGCGTTTGTTCGAACGTCGCTTTGCTGCCGCGATCGAGACCATCACTGATCACAACAATGATGCGCTTCTGACTCTGCATCGGCCGCAACGCTTCTTCAACTACAGCGCGGATCGCGTCAAACAGATGCGGCTGCCCTTTTTTTCGAAACAGTTTCAACGACGATTCGATCGCTTTCGCGTCGTCGGTCCAGTCTGAGACGATCTCGGCCTGTTCGTCGTAACCGACGATCAACAGTTTGTCGCCTTCGTAAATCTCGTAAGCAAACTCACGCGCAGCCTGCTCGAGCTTATCAACGTCAGCGCGAATCGTTAATGAATTATCGACGAGGAGAACGATGCGCGCCGGTGAGGGATCGGGTGTGAAGTTGCGAATCGACTGTTGGATGCCGTTGTCAAAAACGGCAACTTCGTTGCTCGAGATCGGCTTAGTCTGTTGGTTCTCGCGCCGCGCCACGACGCCGACCATTACGCCAGTCGCCGCGTTCGCGTTAGGCCGAACGCCGGATTGGGCCAGGATCGAGACTGATAGAAGTCCTATTACAAGAAACGTGAGCAGGAGTTTACATCGCGAGCGCATGTTCAAATCCGGAACGGCTAATCGCCGGTTGAAGCTTTCGGGGGTGAAGCCTTGTCGGAGGTCTTCTTCGGGGAGCTCTCTTTGGACTTCGTTTCTGTCTTTTCAGATTTTGTTTCGGTCGTTGACTCGGATTCTGACTTCTCGCTTTTAGTTGTCTTTCCGGCATAGTCAGTGACGTACCAGCCGGAGCCTTTGAACTGGATCGCGGGGGCTGAGATCTGACGTTCCAGCTTCCCGCCACACTTGCGGCACTTCGTCAGCGGCTTGTCGCTGACCTTCTGGAAAGCCTCGACGTGGGCCTTGCACTTTCTACATTCGTACTCGTAAATTGGCATGCAAGGTTATATTAACCGGGGATATCACAGATAACCAAATCCGATTTTTTTATCCGTGTCATCCGTGGTTAAATTGTCCGCAGAAATGTCGAACACCGCTCAATCGCTTTCTCTGGAACGAAAGATGAAGATGCATGAGGCGCGCGAGGGGATTATCAATCGCCTCGCGATGACTCTGCCGAACACCATAAATCTCGACCGCTTCCTCAACGTCATCGTCTCTGAGCTGGGGCGGATGATGAACGTCGATCGCTGCGACGTGATCCAGTTGAAGTCTGCCAGCGAGCTGCGCATCAGTCACGAGTGGCGCGCGTCGAACGACGTGCCTTCGAGCCTCGGCACCGTCATTCCGCTTGACCTCAAACAACTCCAGGAACACGTCGATCTGCGAAAGCCGATTCGACTGGACGACATCTCGGCCAGCGGTCTGGACCAGAAGGTGCGATACCTGGCCGCGAGTCTCGGTACACGCTCGTTGCTCGTCGTACCGGTAATGCTTGGTGATGACGTGTTGGGCCTGGTGGGTCTGCACACGACGCACTCACCGCGCGAATGGCTCGATGACGAAGTAAGTTTTTTGCAATCAATCGCGGGCCAGATCGCGATCGGTTATCAATACACACGGCTCTATACAGACAAGGAACGCGAAGCCGAAACAAAGCGTGCGCTGTTGTCCATTGCGAATGCGTTGAATGCGCGCTCTGATTTTGGTGAGGTTTCGTCGCTTGTGCTCGAACGCGCAATTGCGCTCATGAACGCAGATTATTCCGCGCTCGGCGTGCTCGATCCGGATGGCAACCGTCTGAGTCTCGCGGCGTTCAAGGCTGCGCCTGACGCCGCTGTCGATTCCGTTCACGGATTGTTCAACGAGCATGGAAAATCAATCGACTTGACTGCGTTTCCCGCAATGACCGAAGTGTTCGCGCAAGGTAAAACGCTGCGACTGCTGGAAACTGATCTGCCGTTTACATGGCGTCTCGCTTTTAACGCGGTGCTCGCTGGGCGCGCGGCGCTCGTCGCACCCGTGCGAGTTGCTGGACACACGTTTGGCTTACTCGGGCTCGTATGGAGCCAGGCGCGCGAGGGTTTCGACGATCACGACGTCACGCTTCTCGAAGGCATCGCCGACCAGATCGGCACGGCCCTCGAGCGGGATCAGTTGTCAGCCGAGATCATGCACCTGCGCAGCGCGCTCCATGAGCGCTACGGCGAGGAACGCATTATTGGTCAGGCGCCCACGATACGTCGTGCGATCGAGCTCGCGTTGAGTGTCGCCGACACGCAGACCACGGTTTTGATCGAGGGCGAATCGGGAACGGGCAAAGAGCTGCTCGCAAATCTGATCCATTTCAACTCGGGTCGCGAAGACCAGCCTTACGTGAAACTAAACTGCGGCGCGATTCCCGAAACGCTGCTCGAGTCGGAACTTTTCGGTCACGAAAAGGGCGCGTTTACTGACGCCCGTATGCTACGTCGCGGCAGGTTTGAAGAAGCAAATGGCGGCACGTTGTTTCTCGATGAAGTCGGCGAGATGAGCCTGTCGGCGCAGGTGAAGTTGCTGCGCGTGTTGCAGGATGGCGAGTTCATGCGTGTTGGTGGTAGTGAAGTGATCAAGACTGACGTGCGCGTGCTCGCGGCGTCGAATGTCGATCTGAAACGAGCGGTTGATCTCGGGACGTTTCGGCAGGATCTCTTTTATCGTCTGTCAGTGTTTCCGATTAAGCTACCGCCTTTGCGCGAGCGCCCCGAAGACATTCACCCGCTCGTGATCCACTTCCTCGAGCACTACAAACAGAAGACCGGGCGCTTTATTTCCGGAATCTCGAAGGACGCGCTCCAGGCGCTGATCACTTACGACTGGCCGGGCAACGTTCGTGAGCTCGAAAACGCGATCGAGCGCGCGGTGATTATTGCGTCCGGCAGGGCGATCGAGCTCGAAGACTTGCCCGAAGCGATCAACAAGATCGCGTTGCAGGACCGCGACCGGATCAAAGTGGAGCGAGCGAAGGCGGCGAGCGAGGGCCGCACGACGACTTTCGAGATCACGGTGCCTTCGTCAATGGAAGAGATCGAGCGCCAGGCCATCGAGGCCACACTCGACTACACCGCCGGCGACAAATCCCACGCCGCGCGCGCCCTCGGCATCGGCCGCAAAACGCTCTACCGGAAGCTGGAACAGTACAACGGCAACAGCTAGTTATTAAGCACAGATACACAAGAAGATCCGTCCTTCATCAGTGCAGATCCGCGGTTAATGTATGTTATAGTCCAAGACCGTAAATCCCAGCAGTTCAAAAGAAAGGACCCCTGAAAATGGGAGACGACAATATTTCGAATAAACTAACTTACCTGCTCATCGGCGGCGGCATCGGTGCGATTCTCGCACTGCTTTTTGCCCCTAAATCGGGCCACGAATTGCGCGGCGACATCGCCGACGCGACCCGTAAGGGCATCGATCGCTCGCGCGAGGCAGCGCAACAGTTGGGTGACCGTGCCGGTGAATACTATGAAGCAACGCGCGGCCGTGCCGCCGAGCTGTATTCGCAAGCGGCTGAGAAAGTTACTGGAGCGGCCCAAAACGCACGCGAGGCAGCGTCACGTCAAACCGGAACTCTGACCGCCGCCATCGACGCCGGCAAGAAGGCTTACCAGGAAGAAAAGCGCAAGACCGAGCTGTCGGGCCGCATTGACGCACCGAACTTTGGTGGTGAGACGACTAACTAACCGGAAATGAATCTCGCACTGCTGCTACAAATGAGCACTCGCGATCCGATGTTCTGGATCATGGTGATCATCGCTGCGTCGTTTGTCTTTATTGCCGTAGCGATGATCGCGCTCGCAGTTTTCGTCAGCCGCGCGGTGAAGACGGTGAACCGCCTGGAAGAGAAGCTGGAACCGCTGCTCGAACGCGTCACTGCGATAAGCGAACAGGGCAAACAGGTCGCCGTGCAGGGGAAACTGATTGCCGAGCAGTTCACGGTAGTCTCCGGTCACCTTTCGACCGCGACAGGACACGTTTCCGAGTCGCTGGCGGTGATTAAGAGTGAAATCATCGAGTTGAAGGAGCTGGTGAGTGATACGGCGGTTGAGGCTCGTGACAAAGTCGAGCTGGTTAGCCGCACGATCGATCGCACGCACAAGCAGGTGTCTATGACGACGGACTACGTACAAGCGAGGGTGATAGAACCTGCGCGTGAGCTGGCGGCGATTATGGCGGGCTTCCGCCGTGGCCTCGAGGTGCTCGTGGCACCGATGCCGAAGCCCATTAATCAAACCTACGCCGAGGATGAGATGTTTATCGGTTGATTCCAATTAGCAGTTTGTCTAATGGACCCGAGCTCATCCAATGAGGGCTCGGGTTCTTAGTTTTTGTCCACAGACACCGATTGTTTCTGCCATCTGTGTAATCTGTGGATGGCTTTGTTACTATCTACGACTTACGCTTATGTCTACTGAAACCCCGCTCGATCTCAAGAAGACCGTGAACCTGCCGAAGACCGCCTTCTCACAGAAGGCCAATCTTGCGCAGAACGAACCAGCGCGACTGGATAAATGGAACAAGCTCGATCTGTACCGCTTGATTCGCCGCGCGTGCGAAGGCCGCCCGAAGTTCATCATGCACGACGGCCCGCCGTACGCGAATGCCGACATCCATCTCGGCACCGCGATGAATAAGATTCTCAAAGACTTCATCATCAAATCGCGCACGATGATGGGCTACGACACGCCCTATGTTCCCGGCTACGACTGCCACGGTTTGCCAATCGAGACGCACGTCGAAAAAGCGCTCGAAAAGAAGGGCAAGAAGAAGAGCGATTTGAATGTTGAGACGTTTCGTCGCATCTGCCGCGAGCACGCTGAGAACGCGTTGAAGAGCCAGACGCGCGATTTCCAACGACTCGGCATCCTGGGCGAGTGGGACAATCCGTATCTCACGATGTCGAACCATTACGAGGCCGAGACGGCCCGCATGTTCGCGCGGTTTGTCGAGCGCGGCTGGGTTTACAAAGGCGCGCGGCCAGTTTACTGGTGCATCAAGGACCAAACGGCGCTCGCGGAAGCTGAAGTTGAGTATCACCAGCACACGAGTCCATCGGTCTACGTGAAGTTTCCTTTGAAGAGCGATCCGGCGTTGATCGATCCCGCGCTCGCTGGTCGAAAAGTGTTCGTGATCATCTGGACCACTACGCCGTGGACGCTGCCGGCAAACCTCGGCATCGCGGTGCATCCTGATTTTGAATACTCGGCATTCGAGCACGGCGATGAGGTTTACATCGTTGCGAGCGAGCTCGTCGAGGCCGTCGCTGCGAAGTGTGGTCTGGGGGCCGATCTGAAAGTGCTCGCGCGTTTTCCCGGTGCGAAGTTGGACCGGCTCGAGGCTCAGCATGCGTGGCTCGATCGCCCGTCGCTGTTGATGGTTGGCAATCACGTAACACTCGGCGGTGAAGCTGATGCGGAGACCGAGCTCGACGTCAGCGAAGCGCAGAAGAAATCAGACCACAAGGCCGGCACCGGCGCCGTGCACACCGCGCCGGGCCATGGTCACGACGACTTCGTGATTGGCAAGCGTTATGGTCTCGAGATCTATTGCCCGGTCGACAACGCGGGACGTTTCACGCCTGAAGTCGAACACTTCGCGGGCCAACGTGTGTTTGATGCGAACGATCCGATTGTCGAGTTTATGCGCGAGCGCGGTGTGCTGCTTTTCAGCGAGAAGTATGACCATCGCTACCCGCATTGCTGGCGCTGCAAGAACCCGGTGATCTTTCGTGCGACGCCGCAGTGGTTCATCGCGATGGACCAGGCGCACCGCGACCTTGTCGAGAAGGATGAAGACGGTCGCGACCGTTCGAATTTCACTGACAACTTGCCGGAAACGCCGGCTGTCTCGTTGCGGGCTGCGGCGCTTTCCGAGATTGAGCGCGTCAACTGGATCCCCGGCTGGGGCGTCGACCGCATGCGCAACATGGTGAAAGCGCGGCCTGACTGGTGCGTATCGCGGCAGCGTGTTTGGGGCGTGTCGATTCCGGTTTTCTACTGTGCGCGCTGCACCGAGGCAGTGGCCGACCCGTCTGTGATCAATCACGTCGCCGACATTTTCGAAAAGGAGTCGGGCGATGCGTGGTACACGCGCTCCGCGCAGGAGTTGTTGCCCGAGGGTTACACGTGCAAGGGCTGCGGAGCGCAGGAGTGGACCAAGGAGACGGACATTCTCGACGTTTGGTTCGATAGTGGCACATCTTCTGTGGCGGTACTCGAGAATCGTGAAGAGCTGCGCTGGCCCGCGGATGTTTACATCGAAGGCGGCGACCAGTTTCGCGGCTGGTTCAACTCGTCGTTGATGATCGGTATCGCGGCCCACGATCGCGCGCCGTACAACACGGTGATCACGCACGGCTGGACGCTCGACGCGCAGGGTCGCGCGATGCACAAGTCGGCAGGTAACGCGGTCGAGCCGGAAAAAGTCATCAAGCAATCTGGTGCGGAGATCATTCGTCTGTGGTGTGCGTCGACAAACTATTTCGACGACATGCGTGCCTCTGACGAGATCCTTCAGCGTGTGACTGACGGGTATCGCAAGTTGCGTAACACGGCGCGGTTTGCGCTCGGCAATCTCGATGGTTTCGACCCGGCGCGCGACGCGGTGCCGTTCGACGAGATGGAAGAGATCGACCGCTGGGCACTTGCGGAGCTCAGTCGCGTCACAAAAGAAGTCCTCGCGGCCTATGACGGTTACGAGTTTCACAACGTGTATCGCGCGCTGTTCAACTTCGCGACGGTGACGTTGTCGGCGCGCTATTTCGACATCATCAAGGACCGGCTTTACACGTTTGCGCCGCGCAACAAGGCGCGACGTTCCGCGCAGACTGCGTTGCTTCAGATCGCGGATGCACTGGCGCGAATGCTTGGGCCGATCCTCGTGTTCACCGCTGACGAGATCTGGGAAAACTTGCCTAATCGCGCGGAGCCGTCGATCCATCTCGCGCTGTTGCCGCAGGCGACGGAGGAAAGCCACGACGCGCTATCGGCGGAGTGGGAACGTCTATTTGCGATTCGTGATGACGTGTTGCGAGCGCTTGAAGAGGCGCGCGTTGCGAAGCAGATCGGCAGCTCGCTCGAAGCGAAAGTAACGCTAAAAGCCTCAGGCAGCGTGCTCGAGTTGTTGCAACAGCATCAGAATGATTTGCGTTATCTCTTTATCGTTTCTCAAGTTGACCTTCAGGAGAGCCCTGATTTTATCATCAACGTTTCAGCAGCAGATGGGACCAAATGTGAGCGCTGCTGGAACTATTCGACGCGCGTCGGCGAATCGGAGCGCTATCCCACGGTGTGTGAGCGATGTGTGGCAGCGCTGAAGGAAATCGAAGAAGGGGTCACGGATTAACACGGATAAAAAATCGGATTTCTTTCCGTGTTATCTGTGGCGAAGTATTTTTTTGGATACGAGCATCGACAAAGCAAATGGGTTTCGCACGCGCTTCGCCTGGCGAGCGGG
>DATHTI010000522.1:0-18285 GCA_035463335.1 Pyrinomonadaceae bacterium
GGGATTTCAGTTGCACTGCTTCTCGCCGCCGGAGATTCACAACATCCACCTGATCTCGAAGCTCGACTACGAAACGATCATGGCGCGATTGAAGGAGGCCGGACTTTACAGTTTGCCCGGCGGCGGCGCTGAGATCCTTGATGATGAAGTTCGCAAGCGAGTCTCAACGAAGTGTACGACGGACGAGTGGCTCGCGGTGATGCGCGCGGTCCATCGCGTCGGGCTGAGATCGACGGCGACGATGATGTTTGGGATCGGAGATAGAATCGAGCACCGCGTCCGGCACTTGCAACGGATTCGAGATCTGCAGGATGAGACAGGTGGTTTCACTGCCTTCATTCCGTGGACATTTCAACGTGAGAACACTGCGCTCGGGCGCAGGATCAAGGATGAGCCGACTGGCGTGGATTATTTGAAGATGCTGGCGGTGTCGAGGCTGTTTCTCGACAACATTGAAAACTTTCAGTCGTCGTGGTTGACGCAGGGTTTACGACTCGGGCAGGTCGCGTTGCGTTTTGGCGCGAACGACATGGGCTCGATCATGATCGAGGAGAACGTCGTCTCAGCCGCCGGCGCTCACAATCGCGCCGATGAAACGATGCTCCAATTCCTGATCCGTGAAGCCGGCTTCATCCCCCAGCAGAGGGACATCCTTTACAAGCACGTCCACCGCAAGCCATCCACAGATTACACAGAAACTGTTTTACAATCTGCGTAATCTGTGGATGCTTTTAAGTTACAGCGAAATCGAACTGCTCCTGATGTATCGTTTCGTCGCTCGTGATGTCGATTGGACCAAGGTAGTCCTCGATCTCGATCATCACGTCGCGCTCGCTCGTGCGTAGCGCCTTGGCCACGTCAGGATTGATCCGCAGCGTGACCTGTTTGTTGTCCTTGTCGCCGTTAATTCCCTTCCCCAAGCGTCGCGCTTCTTCGAGCAACTCGTAACAGATCGTCTGCGGTGACTTCACGAGCCCCGCGCCCTGGCAGTACTGGCACGGCGAACACAACGTCCTCTCCAGCGACTGCTTCACACGCTTGCGCGTCATGATCACGAGTCCGAAATCGTTGAACGAAAGCACCTTCGTCGGCGACTTGTCGTTTCGCAAAGCGTCCTGAAGCGCCTGCATCACCTTCTGCCGGTTGCGACGCTCCTCCATATCGATCAAGTCGAGCACGATGATGCCGCCGAGATCGCGCAAACGAATCTGCCGCACGATCTCATCAACCGCTTCGAGGTTCGTGCGCGTGATCGTATCTTCAAGCCGGCCACTGCCACGACCAACAAACTTACCCGTGTTGACGTCAATCGCGACCAAAGCCTCCGTCTGATTGATCACGAGATACCCGCCCGACTTCAGCCAAACACGCGGCTTGATCGCCTTGTCAATCTCAACTTGTACGCCATAAGCTTCGAGTATCGGCTGATCTTTCGTGTAGAGCTTGACGCGCTTCACCAAACGCGGCTGAATGCGATTGATAAATTCGACGATCGCCTGGTACTCCTCCTCCGAATCAACCCGAATCGATTCGAAGTCGTCCGACAACTGATCGCGCAACAGCCTCTGGACCAAATCCAGATCGCGATGCACGAGTGACGGCGCTTTCGACTTCTCAGCAGCAGCGCGGATATCGAGCCACGTGCGTACGAGATAACGAACGTCCTCGCGCAGGTCCTTATCGCTGATGCCTACACCCGCCGTACGCACGATGAAGCCGCCCGAAGGAATGTCTTCCTCGGCGCGAATCGTCTGGATCAGCTTCCGCAGACGGTGACGCTCGTTGTCTGATTCGATCTTTCGCGAGACACCGACGTGCTCCACAGTCGGCATGTAGACGAGGAAACGTCCCGGCAGCGCGATGTGCGACGTGATGCGCGCGCCCTTCTTCGCAATCGGCTCTTTAGCGATCTGAACGAGTATCTCCTGACCTTCGCTCAGGAGATCCGTGATCGCCGGTTGATGTCGCTCGCGTCGCGACTGGTTACGATAGCCACCACGCTGATCGCGCTTATCACGCTGTTCACGCCCGCGCGGACGCCCACTCGGCTCGGGCGCCGGCGGCGGAGCAACTACGATCTCTTCAGGCTCGGCCAACTGAATTGACTCGATCTCATCGTCCTCGCCGTTCGACGTGTCCACCGGATGGTCTAACTCTGTCGCGGGCGCACCCTGTGGCTTGTTCTTGCCCGCACGACGGCGCCGTCGTCCACCGCGGCGTGTTGCAAACTCACCACGCGACTGGCTCTCAACAACGCGCGCGTCAGAGTCGCCATAGCTCCCCCCTGATTCGCCTGAATCAGCAGCTTCACTCGCCGTGCTCGCGGCTCGCTTCTTTGAAGGCTTCTTGCTCGTTGCTTTCTTCTTCGACGCACTCGACGCACTCTTGGTCGCAGCAGCTTTAGCAGGACGCTTTTTCCCGGCCGTTTGGGCCGCAGACTTGCGCGCACGTTTTGCTGGTTTCTCTGCCACCACCTCGGGAGCTAAACCTTCGTCCTCGTCATCGCTAATGCGTTGAAAACCGACGCTGGGCAAAGTCTCCGAGCCAACATCGTCGATGAAAGTGGAGACGTGCGCCTCGAGTGGTCTACTTCCCTCGCGAATCGGCTCTCCGTCTTCTTCGTCTTCGTCGTCGGCAATTCGCTCAAACGACTCGCTACCGAATCCGCCAGTCAATATCGAGCCTACTTCCGCGGTACGGAAGTCATCTTCCATATTGAATTCGACGGCGTGAATCTGATCGAAGAGGCGCTCCTGTAAGCGAGCGTCCTTGAACATCTCGCCATTGGCCGCAGTCTCTTCTTCGTCAACGATGCGCTCGATCGACGGGTCGCCCGCGACGAAAGGTGTGTCTGGAACTTCGAAACGCGGAGACGGCGGTGGCGTTGAAGGTGCGCCCTCGTCGCCTTTCTCCCAACGACGTCCACGTCGTCCGCGACGGCCGCGACGACCACGATCTTTGTCTTGTGCTTCTGAAACTTCTTCGGGGCCGACGGCGGCGGGTTCGTGTAGCGGTTCGGCCAGCAGGGGCTCGGCGCGTTCCTGAGTTGCTTCGATGTGTTGTTCGCGTTCGACGCGATTGAGTGCTACTTCCTCAGCGGCGGCGTGTTCGGCGTCGGGCGTGCCCTTCTTCGACTTGTCGATGACGATTCTTTCAAATTCTTCTTCTTCATCGAAGAAGTCAGAAACGTAGAGGAAAGCGTCGCGTTCGAGGCCGATGTCGACGAAAGCGGACTGCATACCGGGTAGAACCCGCATTACGCGTCCTTTGTAAATGTTTCCGACGATCCCCTGGTGTTGTTCTCCACGTTCTATGTAGAACTCAGAGACCTTGTCGTCTTCAATGATCGCAATTTTCTTCTCGCGTCCGTTGACGCTCACAATTAGTTGTTTTGCCATTACCAGCCTTCTTCAGTTGTAGAAGCACAGGGCTACGCCTGCAAGCCATTCGGCGAGGCGTCGCTGTGCACAGATTAATGTGGGTATTTGTGGGATGGCGCCTGGAATGATGGCGCATAATTCTCTTTCAAATACGAAACTTGTAGTCGCCGGCGCCCTCTGCTAACAGGGAGCAATTTCACTTATGCTCGTTACCTGTCTGGACTTACGGGCGGGCAAACTCAGCGGAGTATAGCCACAAAGGGCCACAAAACGCAAAAAGCGAGTAGCCACAAAAGGCACAAAAAGCACAAAAGCCGTTTGCCGTACCCTTTGATTATTCCGCTTTTGTGCTTTTTGTGCCTTTTGTGGCTAAATCGCTTTTACCTTTTTGTGGCTGGTACTTTGGTAGCGATTCGACGATGTAGTCGAATCCGAGCCAGAGGCTCCAACTGTGGTGATAGAAGGCGACCGGGAAAAGCAGCGCCAATATAAACAACACCACGAGCACGCTCTCGTAGCTCGTCCCGACAATCAACAGGAAAAAGAAGCACACGACGAGAATCACGAGCTCGGTCGTGACCACGTTCGCGAGAATCGCGCCCACGAAAAACCCGTCCTCACGCTTGAAAAGCGCCATGCAGGTGGGGCAGTGATGCCGGATGTGAAACGGTTGTGTGACGATGCGAGACTCGCCACAAGAGGGACAACGTAGTTTCAAACACCGGCCCAGTACCGTCTTGATATGTTCAAAATCGACTTTCAAGGTTTGCACACATCTTACGTGAGGGTGGGACCAAACCGGAAGCCTTGACAGACCGCGCGCGGCCGTTACTTTACATAGCGATCAAACCAATTAATCGTCCGCTCCAACGCGTCAACGCGATGCTTCGGCTCACGTAGTCCGTGCCCTTCGCGCGGGTAACGGACGAGGACTGTCTGCACGCCCAGGCGCTTCAGCGCCATGTACATCTCTTCAGCTTGCGTGATGTGTACGTCGTTATCGTTCTCACCGTGGATCAAAAGCGTCGGTGTTTGCACTTGCCGCACGTAGCGCAGCGGTGACCACTGCCAGAGCTGATCGAAGTTGTCCCACGGAAAACCGCCGAACTCCGCGTGAATAAGATCCTGGTAGAGCGACGTCGAGTAAAAGCTGATCAAATTACTCAAGCTCGCCACGGCCACGGCGCCTCGAAAGCGCGGCGTCTGGGTGATGATCCAGTTGGTCATGAAGCCGCCGTAACTCCCGCCAGTGACGCCCATGCGCGATGAGTCAATCCACGAGTTTCTCTTCAGCGCTTCATCAACTCCAGCCATCAAGTCTTTGTAGTCGCCGCCACCCCATTCATTGATCGTTCCGTCTGAAAACTTCTGGCCATATCCACTTGAGCCGCGCGGGTTCAGGTAAAGCACGCCATAACCTCGCGCTGCATAAACCTGGAACGTGGGATTGAACGACCAGCCATACATCCCATGTGGACCACCATGAATGCTCAGAATCAGCGGGCACTTGCGATCGCTGCTGCATCCCGCCGGGCGTATCAACCAACCTTGAACCTGCGTTCCGTCAAAACTGGAGAAAGTAAACTCCTCAACAGGGATCACTCTGATCGATCGCAGGAATGAATCGTTATGCGCGCTCAGCCGTCGCAACGGAAAGAGACTACCGAGACCTCCATACAGCTCGCCCGGGCGCAAAGCGCTATTCATCGTTATCACGAATGGAAACGCACTCTCGGCAACGTTGCCGCGATTTATAGTTTGCGATCTGTTACCGAAACTGAAGCTCGTGATTTGAAATGGTTGCGCGAGTGCCTGTGGAGAGCTCGACTCGGTGCGTAGTTTCGATTCTCCGTTGTCGAATGCTCCGGCGAGCTGCCCGTCGAGCATGAATAATGAAAAGCGACTGACACGGCCGCCGTCTGTGCTGGTCTTGAAGATCGTGGTGTAGCCGCGATCGCCTGCGAGATACATGATCGAGCGCCCGTCCGGGGACCACTTTGGATTGCGCACTCTGCGGTCCTGTTCGGTGGCTAACTCTTTTCCTGCTCCGCCACTCGCGGGGATCACATAAAGGTGCGCGTCTTCCGCGACACTGTCGATCGTTGTGACGTCGCGCGAGGTCGCAGTGTAGGCGATCGATTTTCCGTCGGGCGACCAGACGGGACCGTATTCGCAGCCTTTCGTCAGCGTGATTTGACGTGTCTGGCCGTTGAGATCGACGGCGAAGATGTCGGAGTTGTTGTTCGCATCCGGATCGGGTTCGTGGTTCGACAGAAAAAGAATTTCGTCGCCACGTGGACTGAAGTTTACGGCGTGATCGTAGAACAGGCCGGATGTCAGTTGCTGCGGTATGGGGCGTTCGAGGTCGACTACCCAAACGTGTGTGCGTCGATTGTCTGAAAACGAGGTGCGCGACTTGTACTGGATACGATCGATCACGCGTGGATCGTCAGAGGCGGGCGTCTCGGCTTTGGCGGAGATGTATGCGAGGCGACGCGAGTCAGGGGACCACGAGAAAGATTCTCCCGTGTAAGTGATGAAGAAGTTTGTGGCTGTGACCGGAGCGATAAAGCGCGGCTCGGGTTTGTCCAGTTTAACTACCCAGAGACCGCTCTGTTCATCATGTGTTGAGAGAAATGCGATCGAATTGCCGTCGGGAGACCAGCGCGGTGTCGAGGCGTTCCAACCTGATGGCAGCAGCGGGCGCGGAGGATTGGACCGAATCGATTCCAGGCCCACCCGCGTAAGCCACAGCGTGCTCACATTCTTGTCTTCCTCGACGGACGACACGCTATAGACCGCCCACTGCCCATTCGGCGAGATCTGCGCATCGCTAACGTTGTCCACCCTCAACACATCCGCCGGCCTCATCGGATTTCTCTTCTGGGCCACAAGCGGAGGAGCCACTAAAACGCACAAAAAGCACAAAAGAAGTCTTGATACCGTTCGTGGCATTACTTACTCCTGAGGCTTTGTAGTTGATCGTTTAGCAAATTCCAGACGTCGCGCACGTGTTGTTCGGTGGTGCGGATGTTGCCGATGGAGAGGCGGAGCGTGAGTTTGTCGTTTAGGCGTGTGTGCGAGAGGAGGGCGCGGCCACTCGCGTTCACGCCGTGCATGATCGATTCATTGAGTGCATCAGGATCTTCATTCGGCGGACAAGCGCGGAAACATACGAGGCCGAGTGGCACGGGCGCCATCAACTCCCAATCCGGCGATTCATCAACCCACGATGCAAACAAGCGCGCCAGCCGGCAATGCTCGCGTATTCGCGCCGCCAGACCCTCCTGACCGAAGTAGCGCATCACCATCCACAACTTCAACGCGCGAAAGCGTCGCCCCAGTTGAATGCCGTAATCCGAGCCGCTGCGCACTTTTTCCTGTTCGGGCGTGCGGAGATATTCGGGCACGAGCGAGAAGGCGCGCTTCAGCAGATCCATGTGACGGCAGTAGAGCACCGAAAGATCGAACGGCGTGAAGAGCCACTTGTGCGGGTTCGTCACGAGAGAATCAGCCCGCTCGCAGCCTGCCAGAATGTTCCTGAGCTCCGGAACAACGGCCGCCGAACCGGCATACGCTGCATCAACGTGCAACCACATCGCGTGTTCCTCACCGATAGGAATGATTTCGCGAATGGGATCGATGCTCGATGTCGACGTCGTGCCAACAGTGGCCACAATGCAGAACGGCAGATACCCGTTGCGTTTGTCTTCCTCGATAGCGGCGGCGAGCGCACGCGCGTCCATGCGGAATTCCGAGTCAGTCGGAATCTTTCGCAGACCGCGTTGGCCCAGGCCAAGCGTGATCACTGCTTTCTCGATCGACGAGTGAGCCTGTTCAGAAACGTAGACGCGCAGCAAAGGCAGATCGGGACGGCCGCTCATGCCCTCTTCACGAATGCGCTTCTCGACTCCCTCGCGCGCCGCGGCGATCGCGTGCAAGCTCGACACGGACGCGGTGTCGTAAATAATCCCGATCATACCGGGATCGAGACCCATCATTTGTCGCAACCAATCGAGTACGACTTCTTCCAGCTCTGTTGAAGCCGGCGAAGTGCGCCAGAGCATCGCTTTGTTATCGAAGGCGGCGCTCAAGAGCTCGCCAAAGATGCCGGGAGCTGAAGTTGAAGTGGCGAAGTATGCGAAGAACGAGGGATGACTCCAGTGTGTGAGGGCCGGAACAATCAGTCGATCGAGATCGGCGATGATCGATTCCATCGGCTCGCCTTGCACGGGCGCGCTCGTTGGTAGTTTTGCCTTTAAATCGCCCGGTTCAATGGCGGCGAGGACGGGAAGCTCGTCAATGTTGTCAAAGTAATCGGCAATCCAATCAATCAGATCATGGCCCAGACGACGAAAGTCTTCTTTCGGCATGTCTCCCAGTTCATTCATGCGGCCAATCTTAGCCACAAAAAGGCACAAAAGTCACAAAAACTAAAAAAATACGGGCGCCGTGATTCGGATTTCTTTTTAGTGGTTTTGTGCCTTTTTGTGGCTACTTGGTTTCATGTAAGCAGTGAGATTTGCGTAACCAGCGCTCGAAAGCTATTATTCAGCCCGATTACAGCGATCAAAAGCTCTGGTCTCCCTTCTGCGAGATTAAAGACAAAGAAACAGTCTCCGGTTCCGGTTCGGACTTAAGTTAGTCAGAAACTCTAGCCCTGTGAGGATTTGTATGAAACGCATTCTGATTGCTTCATTAGTTATAGCGAGTTTGTTGAGCGCTTGCCAAACGCAAGGCAACAGCGGCGACAAAGTTCGGATCGGCGTCTTCATGTCGACGACCGGCTCCACAGCTAACTTCGGTATCTCGTCTGTCAACGGTATCAAGATGGCAGCGGATGAGATCAATGCCGCGGGCGGCATCAACGGTAAACCGGTCGAGCTGCTCATACAGGACGATCGCTCAGACGCCTCAGAAGCAGCTACCATCGTGACCAAGTTCGTCACGCAGGATATGGTTCATGCCGTCATCGGCGAGGTCGCGAGCTCACGCTCGATCGCTGCGGCGCCAATCGCACAGAACGCGAAGATCCCGATGTTGACGCCGTCTTCGACTAATCCTGAAGTCACGAAGAAGGGCGACTTCATCTTCCGCAGTTGCTTCATCGATCCCTACCAGGGTGCCGCAATCGCGCAGTTTGCAGCCAAGACGCTCGGCGCCAAGACCGCCGCGATCATGGTTGACCGGAAGAACGACTACTCGACCGGACTCGAAAAAGTCATCAACGAAACGTTCGCCAGATTTGGCGGCAAGATCGTCGCAACCCAGTCGTACCAGGAAGGCGATCAGGACTTCAACGCGCAACTAACCTCGCTCAAAGGCTTCAATCCCGAAGTGATCTTCGTTCCCGGTTACTACAACGACGTCGGCTTGATTGCCAAGCAAGCGCGTGACAAAGGTATTACGGTACCGCTGATTGGCGGCGACGGCTGGGATTCAGAACAACTTTACAAGATCGGCGGCACGGCCCTGAACGGTTCGTATTTCACCAACCACTACTCACCGTTCGATACCGATCCGAGAGTGGTCAAGTTTGTTAACGACTACAAAAAATTGTACGGCGGTACTCCTGACGCTCTTGCAGCCACCGCTTATGACGCCGCGAATATCATGTTCGACGCCATCAAGCGTTCCAAGTCGCTTAGTGGACCAGACATTCGCGACGCGCTCGCAGCCACGAACGCCTTTCCCGGCGTGACCGGCACCGTCACCTTCAACGAGCAGCGCGACGCTGTTAAGCCAATCGTCATGATCGAGATCAAAGACGGTGGCACCTATGCGGTAAGGGAACGCGTCAACGTTGAAGCCGCAGCAGTGGCGGCTAATCAGTGATCGCTACGGCCCGCCCGACTAACGGACGCAAGTGAATCACGAGCATGAGCACGTTCCTTCAACAGCTAATTAACGGTATCTCACTGGGCGCAATCTACTCCCTGATTGCGCTCGGTTACACGATGGTTTACGGGGTACTGAAACTGATCAACTTCGCGCACGGCGATATTTACATGGTCGGCGCGTTCATGGGCTACTATCTCGCTAACGGCCTCGGTGCGCGCGGCGCACAAATGCTCGGCATGAGCGCGGACGGCTTCGTAGCGCGCGGACTGCTCGGCGGTGGCACTCTTGAGCCGTCGCTGATCACGGCCCTCGTCGTGATGCTACTGGCGATGGCGATCTGCGCCGCGCTCGGCGTGATTATCGAGCGGCTCGCTTATCGTCCAGTGCGCAAATATTCGCGACTGACGGCTCTGATCACTGCGATCGGTGTTTCGCTGTTGCTTGAAAACGGTGGTCAGGTGGTCTTCGGCGCCGAGCCGAAGTTCTTCCCTGAGCTCTTCCGCAAACGCAACATTGATCTTGTCGGCGGTGCGAGTATCAACAGCGCCGACATTATTGTTTTGGTTATCGCGCTCGCGTTGATGATCGCGTTGCAGTTGATCGTCTATCGCACGAAGACTGGACGCGCAATGCGGGCGGTGTCGTTCAATTTGCAATCGGCGAAGTTGATGGGCATCAACACCGATCGCATCATCGCGTTTACGTTTGCACTCGGCTCGGCGCTCGCGGCAGCCGCGGGCGTGCTGGTTGCGATTCGTATTCCGCGTATCGATCCGTTGATGGGTATTCTGGTCGGCTTGAAGGCCTTCGTCGCCGCCGTGCTGGGCGGCATCGGCAACATTCCCGGCGCGATGCTCGGCGGTTTGCTGATCGGAATCACCGAGACGATGGTCGTCGGCTATCTATCGCCCACTTATAAAGACGCGGTCGCATTTGCGATACTGATCTTGATACTACTTTTCCGGCCTTCCGGGCTTCTCGGTACGGTCGCTCAGGAGAAAGTCTAACCCATCCACAGATTGCACAGTTCCTGTGTAATCGGTGTAATCTGTGGAGGATTGATATGCCCCGGTATCTTCGCAATCTTATCTTCTGCCTGATCGTGATTGGCGTCCTGGTTGGGCTGGATTTCGTCTTCCAGGCGGGCCTCATTAATCCCTATTACACGCGTATCCTGATGCTCTGCGGCATCTCGATCACGCTCGCAGTTTCACTCAATCTGATTAACGGTTTTACCGGACAGTTTTCCATCGGGCACGCGGGCTTCATGGCCGTCGGCGCTTACTCTGCCGCCTACTTTTCCGTCACTTACGGAGAGAACCTCGCGAATTCGCTCGGTGGTGGAAAGCCCGGTTGGATTGTCGCACTCGCGCTTACGACACTTGTCGGCGCGGCTGTTGCCGGTGTCGCAGGTCTCGCAGTCGGTATTCCGTCACTGCGTTTGCGCGGCGACTATCTCGCGATCGTCACGCTCGGGTTCGGGCAGATCATCGTCGTTTTTCTCAACAACATAGAGGCCGTCGGCGGCGCGCGTGGCTATTCAGGCATTCCCATCGTGAAGAGCTTCTTCTGGATCTTCCTGATCGCCGTTTTGACGATCGTGATCGTTTACAACATCGTCAACTCGGCTTTCGGACGCGCCCTCATCTCGATTCGTGAAGACGAGCTGGCCGCGGAGGCGATGGGCGTCAACACTACGCGCTACAAAGTGATGGCGTTTGTGATCTCGTCGGCAATGGCGGGCGCGGGCGGCGCGTTGCTGGCCCACTTCGACGGTTATCTCAATCCGAAGTCGTTTGAGTTCATCAAGTCGTTCGAGATCCTGATCATGATTATCCTCGGCGGTCTCGGATCGATCGTCGGCTCAGTAATCGGCGCGATCGTGCTGACGATCCTGCCCGAGGGTTTGCGAGGCTTTGCCGAGTATCGCATGGTGATCTATTCGCTGTTGCTGATCATCCTGATGATCACGCGACCGCAGGGACTGCTCGGCTCCTCCGATTTATTCAAAGGATTCCGCAGGCGCTTGCGACGACTCACCGAAGGTCCGAGTGGTACTGCGAGCTCGCCGACGCAAAGCGAGACGAGCTCAGTCGGAGGTGAAAACCCGCGATGAGCGCGAACGGTTCCAACATCGTATTGAAAACTGATAAGACGACGATCCGTTTCGGCGGGCTCTGCGCTGTCAACGAGCTCGACATGGCCGTGAGGAAAGGCGAGATCTACGGGCTGATTGGTCCAAACGGCGCCGGCAAGACGACGATCTTCAACCTGCTCACAGGCGTTTACCAGCCCACGTCCGGCGAGATTCATTTCAACGGTCAACGCATCGACGGCCTGCGTCCTTATCAGATTGCGGAGCGCGGCATCTCGCGCACGTTCCAGAATATTCGACTTTTCCCGAGCATGTCAGTGCTCGAAAACGTCATGACGGCCTGTCATATTCACATGGGCCAGAACCTGTTTGACGCAGTGTTGCGCACGCCGCGGTTTAACCAGGACGAGAAGAAACACCGGGACTACTGTTTCGAGCTGCTCGAGATCTTCGACCTGGCGCGCGTGTGTGATGAAGGCGGTACGAGTTTGCCGTACGGCTCGCAGCGACGACTCGAGATTGTGCGTGCGCTCGCGACGCGACCGCAGTTGTTGCTGCTCGACGAGCCCGCAGCGGGCATGAATCCTTCCGAGCAGGAAGATCTGATTCACCTGATCAAGCAGATCAGGGATCGCTTTGGACTGACGATCCTGCTTGTCGAGCACAACATGAAGGTCGTGATGGGAATCTGCGAGCGGATTCAGGTGGTGGACTATGGCAAATCCATCGCGCTCGGCCTGCCGCAGGAGATTAAGAACGATCCGAAAGTGATCGAAGCGTACCTTGGAGATTAGTTCAGAGTTCAGAGTTCAACCTTTAGGTTGCGCGCTAATGCCGGACCAGCAAGCTAAAGCTTGAACTCTGAACATTTTTGAACTCTGAACATAAGACAAAGATGCTCACGTTGGACAACGTTTCCGTTAATTACGGCGCGATCGAGGCCCTGACCGATATCTCGCTGCACGTCGAACAAGGCGAAGTAGTCACGCTGATCGGCGCGAACGGCGCGGGCAAAACCACCACGCTGCGCACGATCACTGGCCTGCTCCAACCACGCACCGGCAAAATCACTTTCGAAAAAGAAGACATCGGCGGCAAGCCGACACACAAACTCGTCGCGCGCGGCATCTCGATGTCGCCCGAAGGACGCGGCGTCTTCGCAAACCTTTCGGTGCGCGAGAACCTGCAGATGGGTGCGTACCTGAACAACAACAAGCGCGCCGTCACCGCCGACATGGAGCGCGCCTTCAAAATGTTTCCGCGTCTCAAAGAGCGCGAGTCGCAGAAAGCCGGAACGCTCTCGGGCGGCGAGCAACAGATGCTCGCCATGGGACGCGCACTGATGTCCAATCCACGATTGCTGCTGCTGGACGAGCCGTCACTCGGCCTCGCGCCACTCGTGGTCCATACGATCTTCGAAGCGATCGACGAAATCAAAAGCAAAGGGACGACGATTCTTCTCGTCGAACAAAACGCGCACGCCGCGCTCGGTCACTCCGATCGCGCTTACGTGCTCGAGACCGGAAGAATAGTCATGGAAGGTCCATCAAAAGACCTCGCCAAAGATCCCAGGATTAAAGAAGCCTATCTTGGTGAGTAAATCTCACAAGCTGCGCACAGCAGTGTTCCCCGTCGTTATCGTCCTAATGGCACTCGCCTTTTCGTGTAGCCGGGCCGACAACGAGAACTCCACCATAGACCGCACTATGATCGAGATCGGATACTTCGGCGATCTCACTGGTCCAACTTTCAACTTCGGACAATCAGCCATCAACGGCGTGCTGATGGCAACGTCTGAAGTGAACCAGGCAGGCGGCATCAACGGTCGAAAGATCGACGTCGTGATAGAAGACGATAAAGGCAGTCCTGAAGAAGCGGCGCGGCTTACGGCGAAACTGATCGATCAGGACAAAGTGGCAGCGATTATCGCCGGCGGTACCTCGGGCAACAGTCGCGCCGCCGCTCCAAAAGCGCAGGCGTCTCACATTCCCATGATCTCACCTTCGTCGACGGATCCCGCAGTCACACAAACTGGCAACTACATCTTTCGCGCGTGTTTTGTCGATAGTTTCCAGGGCGAGGTGATGGCGAGCTTCGCCATCAACACGCTCAAAGCGAAGAAGGCTGCGATTCTTACTGACTTCAATTCGCCTTACAGCAGGGGCCTGACGGATTATTTCAAGCTCAGCTTCGGACGGCTCGGCGGGACGATAGTTAGCGAGCAGACGTACACGCAGGGTGATGCGGATTTCAAAGGGCAGCTCAGTACGATTCGAGCCGCGGAGCCTGACGTGATCTACATTCCGGGTTACTACGGCGATGTCGCGCTCATCACGAAACAAGCGCGCCTGATCGGGTTAACGCAGGCGTTGCTCGGTGGCGATGGTTGGGACGCACCGGAGCTCTGGCAGCTCGGTGGTGATTCGTTGAACGGCGCGTACATCTCAACACACTACTCGGTTGACGATCCGTCGCCGGCAATTCAGCAGTTTGTCGAGTTGTACAAGCAACGTTACGGTAACCTTCTGCCTGACGCTCACGCAGCCCTTGCCTACGATGCTGCGCGACTGTTGTTCGACGCGATCGCGCGCACGGGATCAACCGACGGTGACAAGCTTCGCGAAGCCCTGGCCCAAACCAAAAACTTCAACGGCGTCACCGGCGTGATCAGCATGGATGCCAGTCGCAACGCAGTAAAACCCGCGGTGGTTTTGAAGCTCGAAGATTTAAAATTTATTTATCAAGAGACAATCCAACCACAGATCAGCGCTGATCAGAAATAAGATCCGTCCGATCCGCGGTTACCGCTTCATCAACAACTTCACGCGCCGTCCCCCCAATCTGACTCTTCGATCCCAACGTCCTCTCCAGCGACAGCGCCTCGTAAACATCGTCTTCGATCAACACAGAAAAAGTTTTCAACTCCATCTGGCCCAATTCCCTGCCAAGCGCGATGGCCTGCGTGACTATCTTCCCGACAACCTCGTGCGCATCCCTGAACGGCATCCCTTTGCCCACGAGATAGTCCGCGAGCTCGGTTGCATTCATGTAACCGCTTGACGCCGCGGCAGCCGCCCGCTCTTTATCGATCCCAATATTCCGTAACACTGTCGCCGTCACACGCAGACTCGCCGACGTCGTATCAAACGCATCAAACACCGCCTCCTTGTCTTCCTGCATGTCTTTATTATATGCGAGCGGCAATCCCTTCAGCGTCGTGAGCAGCGCCATCAGATCGCCAAACACGCGCCCGGCCTTCCCGCGCACGAGCTCCATCGAGTCGGGATTCTTCTTCTGCGGCATCAAGCTCGAGCCTGTCGCGATCGCATCACCAAGCTGGAAAAACCCGAACTCGGTCGACGCGTAAAGAATAACGTCTTCAGCGAGCCGCGACAGGTGGACCATGATCAAGGCGCCCGCACTCAAAAACTCCACCGCGAAATCGCGATCGCTCACGGCGTCGAGACTATTGCGCGAGACGCCTTCGAAGCCTAACGCCGTCGCCAGCGCCTCACGATTTATTGGGAACGACGTGCCGGCAAGTGCAGCAGAGCCGAGTGGCATTACGTTCACGCGACGGCGCACTTCAGTGAGCCGCTCGCGATCGCGCGCGAGCATCTCGAAGTACGCGAGACACCAGTGAGCGAGCAACACAGGCTGTGCTCGTTGCAGGTGCGTGTAGCCGGGAATAACGACGTCGCGATTAGCTTCAGCGAAGTCGAGCAGAGAGGATTGAGTGTCGCGAATAGTTTCGGTGAGCTCGTCGATCGAGCTGCGCAGCCAGAGGCGGAAGTCGGTAGCGACCTGGTCGTTACGACTGCGTCCCGTGTGCAGCTTGCGGCCAGTGTCGCCGATCAATTCGATCAATCGTGCTTCGACAAATGAATGTACGTCCTCAGAGGAATGATTTTCAGGCGCGCCGTTTTTGAGGATCACTTCGAGAGCGTCGCGGATCTGAGCTCCTTCAGCCGCCGTGATCACGCCCGCATTTTCCAGCGCCTCGCAGTAAGCGGTGCTGGCCGTAACGTCTGCTTCAAACAAACGGCGGTCGAAGCGATAGGAGTTATTGAACTCGGCGAAGCCCGGATCGATCTTCCCCTCGAATCGTCCACCCCAAAGTTTTTTTGATTCACTCATGAAATCCTGCCGATCCTGTAAATCCTGCAATCCTGTCAAAAGTTTGACTGCGACCAACGCACGTGGTAGTTTATGCATCTATGCATGGATTATGCAACTTGAATGAATAAACGAGAGCGCCAACAGAAGATTTTAAGCTTGATCAAGGCCACGCCGATTGGCACGCAGGAAGACTTGCGCGCGTTGCTCGAGCGGGCAGGCATACCCGCGACGCAGTCGAGTGTCTCGCGCGATCTCGAAGAGCTCGGCGTCGTCAAGCATCACGGCCATTACACGTTGCCGCGAACGAACGGCGGCCCTGCCCGTGGCCTCGTGAGTTTAGACCAGGCGGGCGACAGTTTGGTAATTGCGCGCACTCTTCCCGGCCTCGCCTCAGCGGTCGCCGTCGAGATCGATGCGGCTGCCATTCCGGAGATCGTCGGCACGATCGCCGGTGAAGACACGATCTTTATCGCCGTGCGCGAAGTGAAGTCACAGCGCGTGGCAGTGAAAGAAATTTGGAAGCTATTTGGTGTACACGAATGAAGACGGATATCAAAAAGATCGTACTCGCGTACTCGGGCGGGCTCGACACGTCAGTCATGCTGCGCTGGCTGAAGGAACAGTATCACTGCGAGGTCGTGTGCTACTGCGCTGATGTGGGCCAGGGCGCAGAGCTCGCCGGGCTCGAAGAGAAGGCGCTGGCGACTGGCGCTTCGAAACTCTACGTCGAAGATCTGCGCGAAGAGTTTGTACGCGACTACGTCTGGACCGCCGTCAAAGCGAATGCGGTGTACGAGGGCGTGTACCTGATGGGCACTTCTCTCGCCCGGCCCGTGATCGCAAAACACCAGATCGAGATCGCACGCAAGGAAGGCGCCGACGCTGTCGCTCATGGCGCGACGGGCAAAGGCAACGATCAGGTGCGCTTCGAGCTCACGTATTACGCGCTTCAGCCTGACATCAAAGTGATCGCTCCGTGGCGCGAGTGGGACTTCAAAGGCCGCATGGACCTGATCGCTTATGCGAAGGAGCACGACATTCCCGTGACCGCGACGGTTGAGAAGCCTTACTCGACCGACGCGAATCTCATGCACATCTCTTATGAAGGCGGGATCCTCGAAGATCCCTGGGCCGAGCCGCCGGAGAATATTTTCCAGCTCACGCGCTCGCCCGAGAACGCGCGTGCTGAAGCGCAGTACATCGAGATCTCTTTCGTCAAAGGGGAGCCGGTGGCGATCGACGGCAAGCAGATGGATCCCGTGAAGCTGCTCGACACTTTGAACAAGCTCGGTGGCGAGCACGGTATCGGACGTGTCGATGTGGTCGAGAATCGTTTTGTCGGCATGAAGTCGCGCGGTGTTTATGAGACGCCGGGCGTGACGATCCTGCAAGTCGCGCATCGCGCACTCGAGTCGATCACACTCGATCGCGAAGTGATGCATTTGAAAGACTCGCTCGGAGTGAAGTTTGCCGAGAACATCTATTACGGTTTCTGGTTCGCGCCTGAGTTCAAGCTGATGCGAAAAATGATCGACGACACTCAGGCAACTGTGAGCGGTGCTGTTCGTCTAAAGCTCTTTCGTGGAAATGCGATCGTCGCCGGCCGTCGCTCACCGAATTCGCTCTACGACGAGAAGGTGGCCACGTTTGAGGCTGACACGGTTTACAACCAGCGCGATGCGGAAGGTTTCATCAAGCTGAACGCGCTGCGACTCAGATTGGGAGGTGAACGATGAGCAAAAGTATCAACGTCATCGACGTCGACAAGATCGGTTCGGCAACATCACCGCTCGCGCTTGCGAAAACGGTTGCGCTCGTCTCGATCTCTGAGTCACCCAAAGCAGGCGACGTTGTAGTCGTGCGCGTGCTCACGGACAGCGCGACGTACAACATGCTCGAGCTGCCGTCTGGCCGGCTCGCGAAGATCAATCCGGGCGATCTGTTGCTTGGCGTACTCGGGCGTCGTCGCGCGTTGAAAGGTTTTGTCGGCGATGTGCCAGCGTCACTGCGAAGCGGCGATGAGCTTCACCTGCTGAACATGGGTGGTGTGATGGGCCATTGCACCGGACACCATTCGAGTCTTGGCGATGCGATCAAGCTTGAAGTGATTGGACTCGTCTGCGACGAAGACGGCCGGGTGCAAAATATCGCGGATGCGGCGTTGCCGCCGCGAACGAAGCTCGGTGAGACCGCGCCGATCGTCATGATCGCGGGTACGAGTATGAACAGCGGCAAGACTTACGCCGCGACTGAGCTGATCAAGCAGGCAACGCGCGCGGGGTTACGAGTTGCGGCAGGAAAGCTTTCCGGCGTTGCGTGTCTGCGCGACACGTTGAACATGGCTGACCACGGCGCTGTCACGACTGCGAGTTTTCTCGATTGCGGTTTGCCTTCAACGGTCGATATCGCGGATCTCGCGCCATCAGCGAAGGAGATCATTGCGCGGCTCAACGAAGCGCATCCCGATTTGATCGTGATCGAGTTGGGCGACGGGATTCTTGGTGGTTATTCGGTCGATACGGTGCTGGCGGATTTTGAGCTGCTGGACGCGACCGCGGCACTCGTGTTCTGTGCGTCGGATTATGTCGGCGCGTGGGGTGGGATCGAGTTGTTGCGGCGGCGTGGTGTCGACGTTGATGTGATCTCGGGTTCGGTGACTGATTCGAAGATGGGTGAGGATTACATCAGGACCCAGTTCGACGTACCCGCCGCGAATGCGCGACGCGAAGGCAACGCGCTGTTCGAGATCGTGATGGACAGAGTGGCTGCATGCCAGGTGGAAGTGAGCGCCTCCGTATAGAACAAGTCAGGAAGAGGGGCTTGCCCCCGCTGTGGGGGAAGAGCGGGGGC
>DATHTI010000523.1:0-1578 GCA_035463335.1 Pyrinomonadaceae bacterium
AGTTTTGGACGCGGCTTAGTTATCCACAGATTACGCAGATTTATGACATCTGTGTAATCGGTGTATAGATAATGTCAGTGTTTGCACCACAGACGATCACACCAACACGCTCACCAGCTTCAGGTTTATATCGCCCGGATATCAATCCAGCGAAGGCGGCGGCACCTCCGGGCTCCGCGATGATTCGCGTTGTTTCCCATAATCTTTTCTGCGCGGCGATGATCTCGTCATCCGAGACGAGCAGAGCGCTGTGAACGAATTGCTGTGCGATCGGAAACATCTGTTGACCAACTTGCCGCGGCGCCAGTGAGTCTGCGGCGATGCCGCCTGCGGGCGAGTCGACAGGTCGACCGGCGCTCAGTGCGCGTTGCAGGGTTGGCGCTTCAACCGGCTCAACGGATATGACCTTGACCCTGTTTTGATACCACGCCGCCACGCCGCCAATTAACCCGCCACCACCGACGGCAACGAGCACGGAATCGAGCTGCGGCGCTTGTTCTTCCAGCTCCATGCCGAGTGTGGCCTGGCCCAGGAGCGTTTCATCTCCTTCGTACGCGTGGATTGGCAGGGCGCCTGATTGGGCGGTCCATGCTTCGCTGGCTTCGAGTGATTCGGCGTAGCGATCTCCGGCGATTACGAGCTCCGCTCCGTACTGGCGAATGCGATCGAGTTTTGTTTTCGACGCAACGGAGGGCACGAAGATCGTTGCCGGTTTGCCGAGCTTCATTGCTGCGAAGGCGACGGCCGCACCGTGATTGCCACCCGACGCAGCGACGACGCCGGCCGCGGGGACTTCTCGCGTGAGCATGTTTGTGAATGCGCCGCGTGCTTTGAACGATCCGGCGTGTTGGAACAACTCGAGTTTCAACGTGATCCTGATCGAATCGAGTCCAAAGTCAGTACCATCGACTTCAAGAATCGGAGTGCGACGGATGTATGGACGGATCACACCTTCGGTTGCTTGTATTCTTTCGCGCGTAATATTCATACGCCTCCAATGAAAGTTAATGATAACAAACAACTGTAGGGGTGACCCTCTGTGGCCACCCGTTGTCAATCACAACTGATTTCGTTAGCATCCCAAACATCATGACAACCACTGCCGAAACTATGACAGGCGAGCAGATCGTCGAAGCCTGTCGCCGCCACACTCTCTTCGAATGGTCCGCCCAGGCTGCTGTCGATCCGATTCCCGTCGCGCGCGCGAAGGGCATCTATTTCTGGACGCCCGAAGGTAAACGCTTCATCGACTTCAACAGCCAGCTCATGTGCGTCAACATCGGTCATGGCGATGAGCGAGTGATTCAAGCGATCAAAGATCAGGCTGACGTGCTTGCTTATGCGAATCCATTCATGGCGACTGAGGTGCGCGCACGCCTGAGTCTGAAACTTGCCGAGTTGACACCGGGCGATATCGACGCGTTCTTCTTTACGAACGGCGGCGCCGAAGCAAATGAGAATGCGATCCGCATCGCGAGACTTTTCACCGGACGACACAAGATCGGTGCACGTTATCGCAGTTATCACGGTGGCACGGCGGGCGCGTTAACCTTGACAGGCGATCCGCGTCGCTGGGCT